>JBBIOI010000033.1:0-30261 GCA_037443425.1 Deltaproteobacteria bacterium | reverse complement strand
ATTCTACCTATTCTATACATAATAAAAATTACCCTGTAACCATTTGGTAACAATAACGAACAATATCTTTTGCTGCATCTGGCATTGCAATGGTCTTAACAGCCTTCTCCATCTTTTCTCTCTCTTCTGGGTGCTCAAATATGAAAATGATCTTCTCTGATAGGCCTTTGCCAGTCAACTCCTTATCCTCGATCATCATTGCTGCCCCGATTTCTACAAGTTGCTTCGCGTTTATAAATTGATGATTATGCGCTGCATAAGGATAGGGGATAAGAATCGATGCCTTTCCACATATGGCTAACTCTGCTATGGTACTTGCGCCTGCCCTACATATGACCAGATGAGAAATCTTATAGTATCTCCCCATATCATCGAAGAAAGGCTTAACGATTGCCTCGAAACCCTTAGCCCTGTAGTAACTGGATACCCATTCATAATCATGAAATCCTGTCTGATGGATAAACCTCAGAGAAGACCTTATTCCTTCAAGATAATCTAATGCCTCAAGCATCTTCTCATTTATTCTGTGAGCACCTGCACTACCTCCAAATATGAAGATATTAAACTTGTCTCTTTTATTTCCATTGTCATTATTAATGAAAGAAAATAAATCCTTTCTAACAGGCATACCTGTTAGGGTGGTCTTATTTTTTGGAAAATACCTTTTAGCCCCTTCAAATGAGATGAAGATGTGATGAGTAAAGTATTTTAATATACGATTCGCCATCCCTGGAATTGCATTCTGTTCGTGTAAAACCCTTTTTATCCCAATTAACCAGGCGGCTATCAAAACAGGAGCTGACGCATAGCCTCCCACTCCAATAACCATATCAGGTTTAAACTCTTTTAAGATCGAAACAGCATCTAAGACCGAACGTGGAAGGCCCCAAATTGCCTTAATCTTTTCAAGAATTGATCTCCCTTTTATTGGTTTTGCCCCAATAGTTTTAAGTTTAAATCCCTTCTCTCCAAGAATCCTCATCTCGATCCCTCTTTCTGTACCAATAAAAAGAACCTCGTTCCCCTTTTCCCATTCAATGAATGCCTCAGCAATTGCTATACCTGGAAATAGATGCCCTCCTGTCCCACCGCCACCGATTACTAATCTCATTTCCATTCCAAACGTGTTGAGAGGTGAAGAAGCATTCCCACCCCAAACAAATTTATAATCATTGATGTCCCTCCATAGCTTATGAAAGGCAGAGGCAACCCTTTTGTCGGAAGAAGTCCCAATACCACCCCCATATTAATTATTGCCTGAAGGGATATCATTAAGGTTATACCAAGTGCTAAGTAGGAACCGAAACGGTCCCTTAAAGAGATTCCTAAACTTATCCCTCTAAATGTAAAGATCAGAAAGAGCATTAAGACGATCATTGCCCCTACAAGTCCTAATTCCTCCCCTATTACAGAAAATATAAAATCGGTATGTGGAGCAGGCAGAAAGAAAAGTTTCTGTCTCCCTTCACCAAGTCCTACACCAAATAGACCTCCTGTTCCAAAGGAGATAAAAGATTGAATGATTTGAAAACCAGTACCTGAAGGATCATCCCAGGGGTTTATAAATGCTAAAATTCTTTTATAACGGTAACTCATGTTTGTTAAAAGATAGTAAACTATTGGAGAGACGATCAGGATTGCACTTAGCAAATATATTACCCTTGCCCCACTTATAAAAAGTAAAATAAAAGTAATCAAACCAAGAAAAAGGGCTGATCCAAAATCAGGCTCCATCAGAAGTAGAATGATTATTATACCAGAAAATATTACTGTGGGTAGAAATCCAAAGGAAAAGCTCCGAATCTTTTCTTCCTTTTTGGCTAAAAAGTAGGCTAAAAATATGACCATACCGAGTTTTGCGAATTCAGAAGGTTGGAATGAAAAGAATTTAAACCTTAACCATCTCATAGAGCCACCAGCCCTATGACCTATCCCAGGGATCAGAACTGCAATACACAAGAGGATTGAAATGATGAGGATAGGATAAGCGAATCTCTTGATCTTTTCATATGGAAAAAAAATCATGATCACCATTAAAAATAGGCCAATACCTGCATATAAGGCCTGCCTTTTGAGAAAAAAGTAAGGATCTCCAAAACGATCACCTGCTAAGATGGCACTTGTGCTATAGACCATAACAATCCCAATACCTACTAACGAGATGACGGATAATAAAATGATAAAGTCAAAACCTTTAGCCGCTTTCATTTTATCAACTCTACACAACCTTACTTCCTTCTATTTCACTCTTCAGCTTATAAACCAAATCCTTAAATACCATGCCCCTCTCCTTATAATCCTTAAACATATCAAAACTTGAGCATGCTGGTGAAAGAAGAATTACATCTCCTTTATCTGCACCTCTAAAGGCATGATCTACTGCCTCTTTTAGTGTATCAACCATTAATGTCTCTGTGAGATCTCCAAGTTCCTTTCTCATCCTCTGTCGCGCTTCACCAATAAGGATAAGCCTCTTCACCTTTGCCTTTATGAGATCCCTCAAAGGGCTCAAATCCCCTCTTTTATCCCTACCTCCAGCAATAAGGATAACCGGCTCAGAAAAACTTTGAAGTGATTTAACTACAGAGCCAACATTTGTCCCTTTCGAATCATTATAAAAACTTATATCCTTGATCTTCGAAACAAACTCAAGTCTATGCTCGAGCCCTTTAAATTGGCTTAAAACAGTATTTATGGCTTCAGTTTTACAGCCAAAGATCTTAGCCCCAAGGATAGCAGCCATCATGTTCTCTATATTATGGATCCCTTTAAGTTGGACATCCTTTAAAGAGAAGATTTCTTCGTTTCCGTGAATTCGCAAATATATATATTCCCCGTCCGAAAAGGCTCCTTCTTTTAATCTTTCTTCTAAGCTAAAAAATACCTTCTTAGGATTTATTTCCTTTGAAGACTCTATAACATTAGGATCATCATAGTTTAAGATTGCAATATCATCATATGTTTGATTCAAAAAGATCCTTCTTTTTGCCTCTATATAATCGGAAAAACTCTTATAACGATCGAGATGATCCTCTGTGATATTAAGAAGGACTGAAATCTTTGGTCTGAATCTCTCAATTGCCTCGAGTTGAAAACTTGAGACCTCAACGACTAAAACATCCCATCTATTAGCATCTGCAAAAAGAATCAATGGTTCTCCTACATTTCCACCCACCCCGACCTTTTTACCATCCACTTTCAAGATTTCTCCGATTAGAGTTGTGGTGGTGGTCTTACCATTTGTTCCTGTTATAGCAATGATGGGTGAATCTATAAAATGATAGGCAAGCTCAATTTCACTTATCACTTTTATCCCTTTCCTTATTGCTTGCCTAATTGGTTCAATGTTTAGCTCGACACCCGGGCTTACAATAATCATATCCTGTGATAAAAAAGTTTCTATCCTATGTCCACCCCACTCCATCTTTATGTCAAGCTTATTTAATTCTTTTAAAATATCCTGCATTTCATCTTCTTTTTTTATTTCGGATGTAGTTACTATTGCACCTTTTGATTTTAAGAATTTTGCACATGCCAATCCTGTCTTTGCCATTCCAACGATCAGTATCTTTTTACCAGATAGTTCCATAAATTCTATCATCTCAACTTAAGTGTACTTATAGCGATAAGACCAAGAATAATACCAATTATCCAGAATCGTACAATGATCTTAGGCTCTGGCCATCCCTTTAACTCAAAATGGTGATGAATTGGAGCCATTTTAAATATCCTCTTTCCCCTCATTCTATAAGAACATACCTGTATGATCACTGATAATGCCTCGATTACAAATATTCCTCCAACAATAACCAGTAGAAACTCCTGCTTTGTAATTACTGCGATAGTCCCTATGGATGCTCCTAAGGCAAGTGACCCAACATCTCCCATAAATATCTGTGCTGGATAGGTATTAAACCATAAAAATCCAAGCCCTGCTCCAACTAATGCCCCACATAGAATAGTCAATTCTCCACTACCTCTAACGAATGGAATCTGGAGATAATTGGCAAATCTGTAATGTCCCGCAAGGTAAGAAAATAGCATGAATGTGGCACCGGCAATCAGCACAGGTCCGATGGCTAACCCATCCAATCCATCTGTAAGATTGACCGCATTTGCTGTCCCCACAATAACAATTATTCCGAAAAGAAGATACCATGGACCTAAATCTGGCATTAGTCTTTTAAAAAATGGGAAGGTCAATCTTGAGTCATGATCAATGACATAAAAGAGGAATATACAGGTTACAAGGGCTATTGCCAATTGAATCGGAAACTTATAACGTGCCTTAATACCAATACCATTTTTATCCCTTAATTTTTTGTAATCGTCCAGGAAACCAAGAATTCCAAAACCAAGCGTCGTCAACAGGACAATCCATATATATGGATTTGTTAAATCAGACCACAAAAGGGTTGGAATAAAAAGTGCTGTAAGGATGAGACCACCACCCATAGTAGGGGTTCCATTCTTAATCTTATGACTCTGTGGTACATCATCTCTCACGACCTGTCCGATTTGAAACTCTTTTAACTTTTTAATAAACCACGGTCCGAGTACAAAACTGATTAAAAGTGCTGTAATTATGGCATAGATAGTCCTAAAGGTTATGTATCGAAATACATTCAAGAATGAAAAGATATCATGAAGAGGATAAAGGAGATGGTAAAACATTATCTATTCCCCTCTGTTTAATAGGCCCTTAACAATCTCTTCCATTGCCATCTTTCTTGAGCCCTTAACCAGGATAAAATCTCCAGATCGAGCTATTCCTTTAAGGATCGAAACAGCCTCATGATGGCTTTCTACAATCTTTGCATTTTCAGGCGAAAGACCGCTTCGTATTGCTGATTCAATTAAAATCGGTGATTGATCTCCAATGGCTAATAAAAAATCTATGGATAGTCTTCCAATTAGTTCTCCAATATTTCTATGAGCCTCTTCTGTAAATTCTCCAAGTTCTAACATATCTCCTAAAACTGCTATCGCCCTGCCCTCTTTCTTTAACATTGAAACTGTTTCAAGGGCATAAGCCATTGATTTAGGGTTAGCATTATAGGCATCATTGATAAGGGTTATACCATCCCCCAGACGGAAGACCTCCATTCTCATCTGGAATGGTCTAAAATTTTCAAGTACATTTTTTATCTTCTCAATCTCAATATTAAATAATCTCGAAATTCCAATAGCACATAAGGCATTAGGAATAAAATGTTTACCGAGCAGGGGGATAAAGAAATCCTCTCTTATATTCTCTGTAAGAAGTGTAAACTCCATACCATGGGAACCCTTAAATTTAATATCTTTAGCCATTATGTCTGCTTCTTTTTCAATACCAAATGTTATCTTACTGCCTTGAAATTCTTCGGAAAGCTCTACAACCCTTGTGTCATCCTGATTTACTAAGATCGTTCCGGCCTTAGACATTCCCCGAAAAAGCTCTCCTTTTTCGTTTTTTACCCTTTCTATATCTCCCAACCCTTCTAAATGCACATGTTCAATATTCGTAATAATACCTATATCTGGCTCTGCTATCTCGGTTAATCTTTTAATCTCACCTGGTACGTTCATTCCCATCTCAATGACTGCAACCTTCTCTTTTCCAGTAAGCCTGAGTAGATTTAATGGAAGACCTATGAGATTATTTAAATTACCTTCGGTTTTAGCTGTGGGTATCGAAGATTCAAGGCATGCTGCAATCATCTCCTTTGTTGTCGTCTTTCCATTACTTCCGGTTACTGCAATCACAGCCGTTCTATATTTTCGTCTCCAGTCTCTTGCCAGGTCTCCCAATGCACGTAAGGTATCTTTTACTAATATCACTGGTCTTTTTCTATAAACATCCCACTTAAAGTCATGGACCCTTTCCTCTTCAATCATTACCCCCCCTGCCTTCTTTTCAAGGGCCTCTAATGCAAAATTATGACCGTTAAATTTTGGACCTTTCAGGGCCACAAAAAGCTCACCATCTTTAATCCTTCTCGAATCCGTAGAAATACCCGTGAAATATTGCTTTCTATCTCCCTGGAGAAGATTACCATTTACTGCCTTTAAGACATCTTCACAGATTATATCCATTTCTCTTCTATAGCCTTTATCACCTCTTTTCGATCATCAAATGGAAACTTCTTCTTTCCTATGATTTGATAATCTTCATGGCCTTTACCCGCAATAAGGATGGTGTCTATAAACGGCTGTGCAAGCTTTACTGCAGTTGCAATTGCCTCCCTTCTATCCGGAATCTTTATATACCCTCTTTCTTGCCTCCATAAGAGGAGATCATCTTTTGACCACTTTTTTAATGATAAATTTTTTAATCCAATCTCTATTTCCTCGATGATTACCAAAGGATCTTCTGTCCTTGGGTTGTCTGATGTCAGAATCGTTAAATCACTCAGCCTTCCTGAGATCTCCCCCATTAAAGGTCTCTTCGTTCTGTCTCTATCACCACCACATCCAAACACAGTTATAATCTTTCCTGCTTGACTTGCTTCATCTGTTAGTATTTCCCTTAAACTTAAAAGTACCCTTTCTAAGGCATCGGGAGTATGTGCATAATCAACAATAACCCTTATGCCTTTTTGGTTTTCTACCCTCTCAAACCTGCCTGGTACTTCTTCAACAGATAGAATCCCCTGTTTTATAACATGCTCTGAAAGACCCATCTCGATTGCAGTGGCAATTGCAGCAAGTATGTTGTAGATATTAAAGATTCCTGCCAATCTTGATTCAATTGTAAAATGGTTCCTTTTTGTCTTTACTTCAAATGTTAAGCCTTTAAAAGAGCTAACAATATTTTGAGCTGTTATATCACAGTTTGAGTTAATTCCATAACTTATCACAGGAAGATTAATCCCTTTTACGATTTCACTGCCCTTTGGATCGTCCTGATTTATTATTGCGAATTTTTGATTCTTATTGCTTTTTACTAAAAGCTCATAGAAAAGCCTTCTTTTACTTTCAAAATATCTCTGAAATGTTTTGTGATAATCCAAATGATCCTGAGTAATATTTGTAAAGATGGCACAATCAAAATGGCAGTCAGAAACGCGATCAAGATCAAGTCCATGAGATGAAACTTCCATAATTACATGACTAATACCCTCACTAAGCATTTCAAATAAGATTCTCTGAAGATCCAGTGATTCAGGGGTTGTATTTGGTGAATGTCTTATCTTTTCTCCGTACCGATAATTGATAGTCCCGATGACACCTGTCTCAAACCCTGCCTTTTTAAAGATTGATTCAAGAAGATAGGTTGTTGTGGTTTTTCCGTTTGTACCTGTTACACCAATAAGTTTCAGTTTCGCTGACGGATCTCCATAAAAGTTTGAAGAGATCTTTGAAAGTGCTTTACGACTGTCGGAAACCAAAATCCCTGTCTTCCCATATAACTCCTTTAGCTCTTCAAGCACTATTGCCTCTGCACCATTCTTTATTGCCTCATAGATAAATTTGTGGCCATCAACCTCCAGCCCTCTTATGGCTGTGAAGAGAAAGTCCTTTTCGACATTTTTGGAATTATAAGCAATTCCCTCAATATCCTTTTTCGTTTCCCCTATAATTGATTTTATCTCAACACCTCTTAAAAGCCTTTGAAGTTCCATATTCTTTATGATGATGAAAGTGATTCAAATCTAAGATAGCAGATATCACCTTTTTCCAAAATTGTCCCTGGTTTTGGAATCTGCTCGACTAACCTGCCATTTCCAGAGACCTTTATAATCAAACCCTTTCCTTCGATTCGACTCAATGCACTTCTCATTGTTAATCCCATAAGGTCAGGCATCGTTATAACCTCTGTCCCCTTACCCATTTTTATTCCATTTATTGAAGCCTGAGGATTTGAAGGCTCTTTCTCAATAATCGGGGTGGCTTCTTTCTTAACAACAATTGTTCCTTTGGGAAACACATTGAGATAGGGGAGGACCTTTTCTAAGATCGCTTTAAATACAGGGGCTGCAACTACTCCTCCATAGGCAGGCCCTTTTGGTTCGTCTATAATAACAATGATGGCTATCTTTGGGTTTTCCAAAGGTCCAAAACCCATAAAACCACTTATATAGCGATCTTCTGAATAACCTCCGAGAACTGTGTCAACCTTCTGTGCAGTCCCTGTCTTGCCTGCAACTTCATATCCAGATGGCACTGCCGCCTCACCTGTTCCTCCCTTTTCTGTCACCGATTTAAGAATGATTGTTAATTGCCTTGCAGTGCTCTCTGAAATTACTTTTCTTATAATTTGTGGTTCAAAGGATTGGATAACCTTACCGCTATCATTTAAGATCCTCTCCACAATAAGAGGTTTCATAAGGTTTCCACCATTTGCAAGCGCTGAAAGTGCTGTGATTAGTTGAATTGCTGTCACAGAAATACCCTGTCCAAAAGATATTGTATCGAGGGAAACAGGACTCCAGTATTTTGGATGATGAAGGATTCCTTTTTCCTCTCCGGGCAAACCAACCATTGTCTTTTCACCAAATCCAAAGGATTTTATATAACGGTAGAGAGTTTCTTTACCCACCTTCTCACCAATCTTGGATACTCCTATATTGCTTGAATACTTAATTATCTGTTGAAATGTTAGCCAACCATGTTTAGAATGGTCTCGAATCTTTCTATCGTAAACCGTATAAACTCCATTTTCACAGAAAAATGAGTCTGTCGGTCTTACAAGCTTCTCCTCAAGAGCAGCTGCAGCAAGAAAAGTCTTAAATAGACTACCTGGTTCAAAAACATCTGAAACTGCTTTATTTCTCCAAGTCTTGGCACGATAGGAAAGAAATTCGTTAGGATTAAACGTTGGGTAAGAGGCCATGGCTAAAACCTTTCCAGAGAAAGGTTCCATGGCGATACATATTGCCCCTTTTGCCCCCCATTTCTTTACTGCAAGGTTTAGCTCGTTTTCTACGATATGCTGTATATGCTTGTCGATGGTAAGATATATATTTGCAGGTTTATTCTCATTGTCAACTGGCACACCATCCAAAACTATAATACGACCTTTTGCATCCCTACCAAATGTCCAAAGATCATTCTTGCCACTCAAAACTTGATCATATTGGAACTCTATCCCCTCTAAGCCCCTTGAATCGAGCCCAACAAACCCAATCACATGGGCACCCAATTCCATATTAGGATAAAAGCGTTTACTTTCCTTTAAGAAGTAAATCCCCGGGATATTTAGTGCCTTTACTTCTTCAGCCTCTTTTTGGGAGACCTTTCTTTTTATCCATTCGAAGGATTTTTGACTTTTAAACTTATTAACCAATTCCCCTCTGTCAATCTGAAGGATTGAAGAGAGCTTTTGAACCCTTCCGTCTAAATCTTTAACCTTCTTTGGGTCTGTAAAAATTGAATCCACTTCAATACTAACAGCTAATTCATTCCCTTTTGTATCATAAATGGTCCCTCTCTTCTTTCCGATTGGAATCCTCACATAATGCTGTTCTGAAGCCATCTTATAAAGCTGTTCTTTCTCTATAACCTGAAGTTGAAACATTCGTATACTTATCAGTATGAAGCTCAACAATATTATCAAGCATATCAGTATTATTCTGAATTTAAACCAATTTATAGTCCTTCTTTTCATCGAATCACAATTACCTGATTTGGATTTGGTTCAATCATCTTAAGTTCTTGAGAAGCAATCTTTCCAATTCTGTTATAAGATTTCAGTATTGCAATCTCTAATTTTAGTTTTTTATTTGTTTCAGCAAGTCTTTTACCTCTGGAAAGTTCTTCGGATATCTTATAGCCAATATCAATTACCTGTATTCTTGACCAGACATAGAAAAGACAGCCTGTAATAAATATAAGCAATATAAATGTAAATAAAAGAAGTCTCGATTTAATGTACCCTTTTTTTACATTTATAGATCCTCCAGACCATAGGATTCGATCTGAATTATGATTTGAAAGGTTTACCATTACATCTCTCCAAAAGAGTACTTATATCCTTTCAGCACATCTTAGTTTTGCACTTCTCGCCCTTGGATTTATTCTTATCTCCTCTAAACTTGGTGTGACAGGTTTTTTGGTAATTATATGAATGAATCCATCTTTTTCTAAATTTTTAAAGGTTTCCTTAATGATGCGATCTTCAAGGGAATGGAATGAAAGGACGCATAACCTTCCCCCCTTTTTTAAAAAACGCCAGCCCGTTGTTAAAATATCTCTCAGATTCTCAAGTTCATTATTAACCTTGATTCTAATTGCTTGAAATGTTTTTGTTGCTGGATCTATCCTCTTTGAGTGATACCTCTTAGGTATTGCTTGATGAACTATTCTTCTCAAGGTTTGTGTCGTTCTTATTGGAGCTCTCTCTCTTTCTTCAACCAATGCCTTTGCAATCTTTTTGGCCCATCTTTCGTTTCCGTATTCATATAAGATAGTCTCAAGTTCTTTTGATGTTAGTCTATTTAATAAATATTCTGCTGTAATTTTGTTTCTTTTATCCATTCTCATATCCAAAGGACCATCTCCCATAAAACTGAAACCTCTTGATCTATCCTCAAGCTGTAGGGACGAAAGACCGGGATCGATCAATATGCCATCTACTTCTTCTATCTTCAATTCTTCGAGAGTATCAGCTAAATGAATAAAATTTTTATGAATGATCTTAATCCTCCCTTCATAAGGTTCTAAAACTTTTTTAGCCACTGAAATAGCGTCCTCATCCCATTCAAATCCGATTAGCATTCCATCGGGAGATGTTCGCCTTAGAATCTCCTCTGCATGTCCACCACACCCTAATGTGGCATCTACATAGGTTCGACCAGGCTCACATCTTAAAAACTTCATAACCTCCTCAACCATTACAGGGATGTGTTTCAAAATTTTTATCTCTCCCAAAAATCAAATTCCAAGATTGGCCAGTGTCTCTCTTACTTGATCAAATCCTTCTTCAACCTGTTTTACAACCTCCAGCCAACGCTCTTTAGCAAATATTTCTATAAATCGCCCCTCACCTACCAATACGACATCTTTTTGAAGATTTGCATAATCTCTGAGAGTTTGTGGAATAAGTAGTCTTCCTTGCTTGTCAATAAAACAGTCAATAGCACTGGAATAAAAATATCTTAAAAAAGCACTCATCTCCTTTCTCATAATAGAAAAATTACCTATCTTCTGTTCAATTAATAAATTCCACTCTTCATAAGGAAAGGCAACAAGGCAGTGGTCAAAGTTTGTTATCACTAATCTGTTATTGTATTTTTCAGCTAAAATCTCTCGGAATTTTGAGGGAATGCTAATTCTTCCTTTTGAATCTATAGTGTGTTCATATCGACCACGAAACATTAAATAACCCCCAAAAATTTAAAACCATACCACCTTTTTCCACTTTTTCCCACTTGTTTAAAAGAAATATACTGAAAAATTAAATTTGTCAAGTAAAATTTTATATTTAAATCAAAAATTTTTCGGTTTTTTTCTTACCACAATATATGCCTATTCTCAGTTTATTAATCACAATATTTTGCAATCTCCCTCCATCTATAAATGACTTTTTTGAAGTCTGGAAATGAGAGTTCTAAAAAATATTTAAAATCTTTTCAGATTGGGGGAGGTGGGATAAAGGGTCTTGAACCTTGCGCCTCCACAGTCTCTCAAAGACTTTTTCAGAGGTCTCAAAATTAAGAATTGACAATACTCTTTTAAGTATCTAAAATAAATAACGTATGGTACCAGAGTCTATTAAGAAAAAGGTTGAAAAACTTAGAGAAGAGATTGAGTACCACAATTATCTCTATTATGTGCTTGATAAGCCAGAAATTCCTGATGCCGAATATGACAGACTCCTTAGAGAACTTGAAAAATTAGAAGAACAGTATCCCGAACTTCGTTCACCTTCATCTCCTACTCAGAGAGTCGGTGCCCCTCCTCTGGAGGAATTTGAAATTGTAAGGCACACAATCCCTATGCTTAGCCTTGCAAACGCATTTAACGAAGCCGAGGCTCGTGATTTTGATAAGAGGGTAAAAAAATTTTTAGGCATCTCAGGAGATATTGAATATGTCTCAGAACCAAAGCTTGATGGTTTAGCCGTTGAACTTGTTTATGAAAGAGGAATCTTTGTTGTAGGATCCACACGTGGAGATGGTATTAACGGTGAAAATGTAACTCAGAATCTTCGAACAATTAGGACGATTCCTTTAAGACTTATTCAGAAAGAGATTCCTGCCCCTGAAAGATTGGAGGTTCGTGGTGAAGTGATTATGCAGATCAAAAAATTTCAGGAACTCAATCGCAAAAGAGAACAATCGGGTGAACCTCCATTTGCCAATCCAAGGAATGCAGCAGCGGGCTCTGTCCGACAGCTTGATTCAAGGATAACTGCAGAAAGGCCCCTCGAAATCTATTGCTACGGCATAGGAGAAGTCAGGGGGTGGACATTCAAAACACAATGGGAGGTACTCCAAACCTTCTCAAAATGGGGTCTAAGAGTAAATCCCCATATAAAGAAATGTAAAAGTATAGAAGAAGTCTTGGAATATTACCATGAAATGAAGGAAAAGAGAGAAAGTCTACCTTATGAGATTGATGGGATTGTTATAAAAGTTAATAGCCTTGAGCTACAATCAAGGCTTGGAGAAATATCAAGGAGCCCTCGCTGGGCTATAGCCTTTAAATTCGAGCCGAAACAGGAAACAACCAAAATACTGGACATTATTGTCCAAGTAGGAAGAACAGGTGTTCTCACCCCAGTGGCTGTGATGGAACCTGTTAAGGTTGGAGGGGTAGAGGTTAGCCGTGCAACCCTTCACAATCAGGATGAGATCGATAAAAAGGATGTAAGAATCGGTGATACAGTCATAATCCAAAGGGCTGGTGACGTAATACCTGAAGTGGTCGGAGTTATAACCTCTAAAAGAAAAGGGACTGAAAAGAAATTCAAGATGCCCTCAAAATGTCCTGTTTGTGGAGCTGATGTTATTAAAGAAGAAGCTATTCATCGCTGTATCGGACTTGATTGTCCTGCACAGTTAAAAGGTCGAATAAAGCACTTCGCTTCTAAACGAGCAATGGATATAGAAGGACTCGGTACAAAGTTGATTGACCAACTTGTTGACAAAGGGCTTGTCAAAGACATAGCCGATATCTACTACCTCAAAAAAGAAGACCTCGCATCTCTTGAAAGGATGGCGGATAAATCTGCACAGAATATAATCGATGCTATAGAGGCAAGTAAAACAAAACCGCTCGCAAAGTTCATTTTTGCCCTCGGCATACGGCATGTAGGTGAGACAACAGCTGAAGACCTTGCAAGAAATTTCCCGAGGCTTGACGATTTCTTCAATCTCTCAAAAGAAGACCTGATGAAGATTGAAGGAATAGGGCCAGAGGTAGCTACAAGTGTATATCAATTCTTTAGAGATAAGAAGAATAAGGAATCTATTGATAGGCTTAAAAAAGCAGGCCTAAAGATTATCGAACCTAAACCAAAGGAGAAAGGTAAGCTTTCTGGAAAAACGTTTGTGTTTACAGGAACGCTTAAATCTTATGGAAGAGACGAGGCAAGAAACATTGTAGAATCCCTTGGAGGGATGACATCATCAACCGTTTCAAAAAAGGTTGATTATGTTGTTGTTGGAGAGGATCCTGGTTCAAAACTTGATAAGGCTCGAGAGCTTGGAATTAAGACCCTAACAGAAGAAGAATTTAAGAAGATGATAAGTTGAAGGAGTAGATAGATGCCCTATTCAATTTTCTCTGAAACTATGGCCGATATGACCTATCCCGAGATCGAAGAAGCAGCAAAAGAGAAACTGCCTGTTCTTTTTCCGATCGCAGTTATTGAAGAACATGGTCCACATCTGTGTCTCGGAACAGATGCCTATCTAACCTATAATCTATGTAAAAAGGTGAGAAGTAATTTAAACCACCTGGGACAGCGAGCCTTAATCTCACCACCTTTCTACTGGGGTATAAATGTTGCAACAAATGGTTTCCCTGGTTCATTTACTGTAAAACCGGACACTATGGTTTCAATCCTTGTAGAAATCATTCAATCTTTAAAATCTTGGGGTTTTGATAAAATATTCCTATTAAATATTCATGGAGATTTAAACCATGTAAAAAGTATAATCGAGGTAGCTAAAAAATCTTATGAAGCACTGGGCGAAGGAATATATTATATATTACCAGAATTTTTCATACGGATGACAGGGCTAACTGGAGAAGAACCATACATTATTCCACAACCAGTTCAGCCAGAACCTAAAACCGAGTTTTTTGATCTTCATGCAGGTGGTTCTGAGACGAGTTTGATGATAAAGAACTTTCCTGAACTTGTAAATATTGAGCTTGCAAAACGTTTAGAATCATCAAAGACCACTATAGAAGGATTAAACATATGGCGGAAAGGTGGACAAAAGGCAAAAGAGATCACACCCCTGGGATACTGTGGAAATCCTTCAGAGATAGATCTTGAAAAGGCAGAAAAAAGAGAAAAATGGACTTCAGAAGAGATTGCTAAACTCATCTTAAAAAAGATAAAGGGCCAATAAAAGTCTACCCTCATAAAATCTTTTAAAGGAAGAAATGATGGCTAAAAAGGTTATTATCGATTGTGATGTTGGAGTGGACGATGCCTTTGCCTTAATCTTAGCCTTTCACTCTTCTGAATTAAAGGTAAAAGCTATAACCGCAGTAAATGGAAATGTCCCGCTAAACCAGGTCTTTGAAAATATCAAAAAAGTACTCTCCCTCATAAGCCCAAAAGAGAGCCCAGTTATAGCCAAGGGAGCAGATAAACCTTTAAGCGGAATACCAATATATGCACATTCCATACACGGAATGAATGGTCTTGGAGGAGCAAAATTAGAAATAAAAACCGAAGATAGATTTTGGGATATATATCCAAAAAGTGCTCATGAACTTATCATAGAAATGGCCCTCCAGTATGGAGAAGAATTGAGCTTAATTGCTATAGGTCCTCTTACAAATATTGCACTTGCCATAAAAAAAGATTTAAGAGCTTTGAAAATGATCAGAGAAATTATTATCATGGGAGGAGCTATAAAAACAGAAGGAAATATAACGCCCCATGCTGAGTTCAATATATATAGTGACCCCCTTTCGGCAAGTATAGTATTTGGATCAGGGCTCCCAATTACCCTTGTACCACTGGATGTTACACATAAGGTTAATCTTACATCTAAATATATGGAAGAAAGATTGATGCCAATGAAAACCCCTTTTTCAAAATTTGTTATTGAGGCAACAGGATATAATCAAACAACACGTATGTTCAGAAACAGGGAAATTGTTCATCTTCATGATCCACTTGCAGTGGGAGTGGCAATTGACCCAACACTTGTAAAAAAAGAAAGACTTCCAATCGAAGTTGAAACTCAGGCAGGAGAATTTTATGGTAAAACAACTATTCTCGAAGAAGGATTACCTATTGAAGTATCTTTAGATGTGGACTCCGAAAGATTTTTAGAATTATTCCTCAAAAGATTATCCTGATCCTTATCAATGAGAAAAGAGATCCTTGTTGTTGGAAATTCTAATATCGATTTTATTTTCAAGGTTCCTCGCCTTCATCTTCCAGGAGAAACCATCATAGCAGACCACATGATAACTGCCTTTGGAGGAAAAGGGGCAAATCAGGCTATCACATTAAAACAACTTGGAGCAAAAGTAATCTTTTTAACTAAAATTGGGAACGATCCCTTTGGTGAGAAATACAGGAGATATTTAATTAAAAAGGGGATAAATCCAAAATGGATATTGAGGGATAAGTCATCACCTACAGGAATGGCTATAATCGAACTCTCTTTAGATGGACAAAATCGAATAATCGTTTCTCCTGGTGCAAATGCATCCCTTTCCCCTAAAGATGTTGAGAAAATTCATCTTCCATGGGAAAAGATTAATCTTTTTTTAACCCAGCTTGAGATACCATTAGAGACGGTGATCGAACTCTTAAAAATTGCTCGAGAAAAAAGAATAATAACCCTTCTTAATCCATCGCCCGCAAAAAAACTTTCATCAAGGGTTCTATCTATGGTTGACTTTCTTATACCTAACGAAGTGGAAGCTGAAATTCTTTCCGGTATAAAGATAAAAAGGGAAAGTGATGTGAGAAGGATTGGAAGTCTTTTGTGTGAACTTGGCTCAGGAAATGTGGTTATTACTCTTGGTGAAAAAGGGGTCTTTTTCAAAAACCAAAATGAAGAGATATGGATGGAGGCATTCAAGGTTGATGTTATTGATACCACTGCTGCGGGAGATGCTTTCCTCGGTGCTTTTGCATACGGGATTAATGAGGGATGGCCAATTCAAAAGACCCTGAGATTTGCAAACGCCTCTGGTGCACTTGCAACTACTAAGCTCGGTGCCCAGCCTTCTCTCCCGAATAAGAAGACACTTGATGAATTCATATCAAAACATTTAAAATAGTAAAGATTTTTCTAAATTTCTCATAAGTTCCCAGACCTTCTTAGAAGATGATGAGGATGAAAAGATAAAATTTAAATATCAGAAAGGCAAGGTATGATTGAGAAGAAATGGATCATTACTATTGGCGCATTCATATCGATGAGTTTTCTTGGTATGTCGAGGACATTTCTCGGGACATCACTTCCATCTATCCGTTCAACATTTGACCTGACCCTTGTTCAAGCAGGGACATTAACAGCCCTTCTTCAATTTGGCTTTTCACTTGCTGTATTTATTGGAGGTCCTCTTTCTGACATCTTTAAAAAGAGCTTCTTACTAATGGCTGGATGTTTTCTTATGGGTATAAATCTAATTCTATTTGGGGTTTCAAATTGGTTTTTACTCAGCCTTATAGGAATGACAATAATTGGTATTGGTGGGGGTCTTATTGAAGCAAGTTCTAATCCACTGCTTATACACCTTTTCCCAGGAAGAGAATCAATGGTTATGAACCTCCATCATTTCTTCTTTGCAGCAGGCTCTCTTTTAGGTCCACTTATTATGGGAACCTTTCTGGCAAAAAATATTCCGTGGCAATCGGTTTATATCGGATTTGGCCTCTTTGTATTGATTATTTTCGCTCTTCTATCTCTCCAAAGAATCTCCTCTCCAAAAGGGGCTCAACGGTTCGAAATAAAAGTATTAAAAAATCTGCTAAAAGAGAAAAAATTCCTCATTCTCCTTGTGATTGCATTCTTGGCCCTTGGTGTTCAAAACGGTATTGGATATTGGATGGTTACCTTTCTAAAAGAAACAAAGTCCTTTTCAATCTCCCTTGCAAGTACATCACTCTTTCTCTTTTTTGCCTGCCTTGCACTGGGAAGACTATTTTCAAGTTACATTATTACGAAACTTAACGAAGCAGTCTATCTATTAGGTCTATTCTCATTGCTCTTTATTGCCTTACTTCTATCAATTTTTGTACCTGGTAAGTGGACAATCCCATTCTTTGCTTTATGTGGACTTGCCCACTCTGGAATATTTCCCTCTCTTTTAGGCATGGTTGGCAAGATATATTCAAAGAATCCTGGCACAGCAATGGGACTGATTGCTACAGGTTCAGGTCTTGGATCTATGACAGTACCTTGGATAATGTCATTGATTTCTCAAATAGGAAACCTTACTATTGGTTTTCTCTCTTTCGAGATATATGTGGTTAGCTGTTTCATTCTAATGAGTTTCTATCTTAAAGGAGCAAGATAAATTCTATTCTTCATGAAGTGGGTCTATAAAAAAATGTGGAGGGTAAGCATTATTCTCATTTTAAAATCTTTGTAATATTCTTTATCTTATCGGCCGTCTCTTTAATTTCACGCACCTCTTTTAAACCTGGAATCGCATGAACCTCCTTCTTTATATCTGAGATCAAACCCTCCTTCTTATTTTCTTTTTTCTCCTCTTTATCTGTCTTACGTTCCTCTCTGATCTTCCTTATCTCTTTTACAGTTTTACCAAGTGCTTCTCCAATTTCGGGAAGCTTTTTTGCGCCGAATAAAAGAAAAAGGATGATCAAAATTACCAATATCTCTGGAAATCCAAATCCAAACATATCATTTCTCCAATAATTTTATTACCGATACTCCCAATGACCAGGCACCCAAACCCAGCCTCTTCCTTTTGGATTCCAGTGTCCTGGAACCCATACCGCAGTAGGTCTTGGTCTTTTCTCCCAGTGCCCAGGAATCCAAACCCACTCTCCACCTCTGTAAGCCCAGTGGCCAGGTATCCAAACAGCTTCCGGATATGGAGGTGGACCATATACCTCTACCCGGGGTTCTGGAGGCTGAACATATACCACTCGAGCTGCACATCCCAAAAAAATGAAAGTCAATCCAGCAAGTAGAGTTACCAAACCCACAAGAATAAACTTTCTCATATCTATAAACCTCCTAAGAATATTCTTACAGATAATTGGCCTAAATTGCAACAAATATATTCGATTCACTGAGGACAAGCCTGTCGAAGGGTTACTGCTCCACCAGTTCAACTCGCCTGTTCTTTACCCTTCCCTCCTCTGTCTTATTCGAAGCCACAGGTGCAAGTGAGCCCACTCCGTAAGCCTTAAGCCTGTCAGCAGAGATTTTATACTTTGTTACAAGTTCCTTAACCACAGCATCTGCCCTTGCCTTTGAGAGCTTCATGTTATAGTCAATAGTTCCCACATTGTCAGTATGTCCTACCACATATAGTTTAAGTCCCTTATTCTCCTGAAGAAGCTTTGCTATCTCCTTTATTGCAGGCTCAGACTCTGGCTTTATGTCCGCCTTATCAAAATCAAAATAGATTCCATAGACCGAGGCGCTACCTTTTGCCTGAATATCACTCATCAGGCTTTTCGCATCCGCCACAACCTCCTGAGCCATCTCTGCTTTCTCAACGATAGTAAGTTCATAATAACTCCCACCACCCCTCGGAAATACAACTGCCCAATATGTTTTTCCTTCTTTAGTTAATTTCAGGTAGGATATGCTATTACTTTTACAACCACGCCCCCGATCTTCTTGATGGCATTTTCATAGTTTCTGAGAACCTGCAATCCACTTGGAGGAGCAACTCCCTTTTTTATGTGGTAATCTATTTTATAATACTTTCCCTCAACTTTTATCTCTTTTCCCTTCTCGTCCCTGAAATCTGCCTGAGCAAATTTTTCTTCTAAATCGTTCTTTTCCATCTCATAGCCTAAACCTCTTTGGATGAAGATATCTTAGAAAGATTTCATGTATCGCCGATCTAAAAATCATTTTGAGAACATCGGTTCCGACCAGCCTCATAGGGTGCTTTTGATTCTCGTCAATAGCGCCGAGCTGACATTCTCTACTTGAAATAGCCCTCTGGATACTGGGTCATGATATTCCTTGCGGCCTTTCGGATGTCTTCCGAGGGGTCCTCTGAGGCAGCCTTCTTGACAAGACGGCGTACTTCGGGAAAAGCTTGCTCTGCTTTCCAGAGGTTCTCGAGAACCTTTAAACGAACAGAAACATTGGAATCCTTCAGGAATATTTGCTTCTGTGCCTTGAACGATGCCTCTGTGATCTCCCTGTATCCCAAGGCGTCAGCTGCTGCTACCCTTACTGAGATGTCATTGTCCGAGCGAAGCGCTTCCAGCAGCATTGTCTCCGCCTGAGGCGAATCGATGAAACGGAGGGCACGGAGCGCCGTAGCCCTCAAATCGGGCGAAGGATTCGTTGCCAGTTTAGAAATTTCCGGCAAGGCCCGAGAGGAGCCTGCGTTCCCCAGGGCCAGAAGCAGTTGTTTGGTCATCTCCGGTGAAGAAGGACGCTTGAGCTCATCAATAAACCGATCGATAATTTTTCGTGCCCTTTCGGGAGCGAAAAGACCAATCCTTCTTGCCTGGGCACCCAATGCTAGTTGGGCCATCGCCTCAATTTCAGGATCTCCTGATTTAAATGCCAACTCTCGCAGGGCTTCTTCTGCCTCTTCTGTTGGCTCGCTGACCGTGGCCAGGGGGTTGAGGAGTGTAAAAAGCGCATTCTTATCCTTTGAATGGGCTCTAATAGCCTTCACAAGGGCTGCCTGCGCCTCAGGATGACCGATTGTGCTGAGGGCTTTAGGGAGTAAGCTCATCGTCAGACTCTTCGCGCCCGCTCGACTCAAAACCTTGCCCAAAGTCTTACAAGATTCGGGATGAAGATAGATGAGCGACTTGAACTTCAGGTAAAGGGCTGTGGCATTGAAGTTGGGATCAGACGAAGATTCGGCCTTCTTCAACTCCACCAGCAGACTTTCGAGCGTCGCCTCTCCCAATTCCCTCTCATGAATGGAAGCCTCAGCTTTTTCAGGAGAGGGTTTGACATAGAGGGGAACGGCCCGGGTCGCCTTCTCTCTGGTGGAAAATAAGCTTTTTAGCGAAACACCTTCAGAGGACTTCATTATTTCTTTTCTCAGAAGGGCGATGTGAAAAGTATTTGTCACCTGCCCAACTTCTTTGTCCTGAATAAGGATGGTTTGCGATTCTGACCCTTTCAAGGAAGAGAGTCCCCCACTTGCGAAATCAAAGAGAGCTACGAACTCCCCTTCTGGAATGATCTTTTTGGGAAGTTCAATGGGTCCAGTCTTGCTCCTTTGGGTTTCTTCGATGTAACGGATCTTCTTCTTGCAGAAAGATTTCAGAGAGGCCTTGGGGATATCTGTCTCCTTCTCACAGATTCGATAGGTCGCCAGATATCGACCGCTTGTGTCCTCCTCCTGAACTTCCCATTCGGCGCCCTCTGTGATTTTCTCCATGGGGAAAACAAATTGGGTGAGTGCAAGAATTGCCCGTGTATAGCTCTGAGCAAGCTCCCCCGTCGATGGGTCGAGTAGCACAGAATGGATTTTACCCTGAGGGCTGACAAGGGCAAAGACCTCCCTTTCGAGGTCAGATCTTACGGCTTCAGCCTGTTGGGTGTCGTTATACTGGTTCGCAATCAATGTCACGAGGAGATTTTGCATTCTGTAAACTACAAGGTAACTGTCCCCTCTCTTTTCAAGTATGGTCATCGCCAACTCGCCCTTCACGGATGTTTCAAATGAGAAGGCAAGGCCTGAGGGCATATCTCTTTTTTTTGGTTCCGAAGATTTTACATCTCCAAAGAGAACCCGGAAATCTGAAGAGGAGGAACTACTATAGCTAAGCTGATATGTGGTAGATTCCCCTATAGCCCATTGATAAGGGGAGGGGTTTGCATTCTCGATGGGTTTGACAGATTGTGCGTCTTGCCTGCCGCAGCAATTCGTAGTCCACAGGATACCCAGAAAGAGAAGGGCAAAAAAGAATGCCTTCAGGATAGCCTTCGTCGAAAACCCTTGCCATTTATCAGAGCAAGTTCTTTCTCTCATCAGGTATCGAACTCCTCTTGATGCCATTGCCAAGATGAAGAGAAGGGACTGGCCCCGCGTGCTCTACCAACAACTCATCGAGGCTCAGCATTGGGGCCGTTCCTACCTCGCTTACCCTTGTCTGCTTTTCTACCAGGGCCTACATAACAGCTTAGGATCATTGACGTTGAGGTATATGATCATCGACGAAACCTTTCGGCTCAGCTCCGGGGGAAGGGTGAATTCGCCGCCTCCGAGTCCTGCTCTAAATTTTACTGACCGCCCTTTATAACTTTGGTGCTCAAAAAGCTCGACTTCGATATATCCCCATGGGGGGGATTGAGGATTTATCTTCGGTATAATGACCCTTGTGGCGTCGTCGTTATAGGGGACATGGGGGTGGTGGACTTTGATGGTTCTACAAGGGCAAAGATTGACATTATCTTTTTCGGCAAGGTATCTAAAAGACATTTGATTTCCTATAAGCCAGACACCAAGAGGATGACCCATTGACTTAGTGAAAACCATAAGAGAAGAGGCCCTATCGTTGAAATCATATTTTCTCAGGTCTGGGACATCTGTATCAAACCGGATATATTTTCCACCATAAGGACTATGTTCAAAAAGGTAAACTGCTACATTTTTACCGACTTTTAAAGAGCTAATCTTATCATTCAATCCAATAGCTCCTAGCCAACCTTCCTGGGCCTGGCAATTCCCCGGGTAAATAACATAGTCCTTGTGTTTGCCATTGTAATTCGTGTGCTCATAAATGGTCACTCGCCAGGCGTCTGGTTCCTCCTTCGGTCGAACCGGGACATTATAACTAATAGGTCCAATGACATATCCATCATATTGAAACCCATCCCAGCTAAAGATAGTCCATTTCCATGTATCGCTATCAATATAGTAGTCAACTGTAACATAGGCATATATCTCTCCGCTAAGGGTATTGATCGTGTTTTGAGCATAATACTCATAGAAGAATTTTGGCTGACCCTGGTCAAACGCTATACCGGCTGAGGCACTTAGAATCAGGTAGTCGTTCAGAAGTGTCAATCTCGCTCCTACCCCTGCTTCAATACTGACAATAACCCAGACATTCAGACCGACCTGGCCGTAGGCACTCGTCTCCACATAGGGCATAAATTTCGCCTGGAGGCTGCCCGGGATCAGGTAGATACCATATCTAACCCCTGCCCTTCCCTGAAATCCCAGGGTCACATTAATCGAAAAAGGACCCAATTCGACTACAGGGATCTTGATGCTTTCATCAACTCCTATGTTTTGATCATCCTCTACTACGGGAAGCGGTGCCTTTCCCCGCCTATCAATCGGCGCAAACAGGTCGTCTCCTAAGGCAGTGGCTCTAAGATAGGCATGCATCTGCCCATTTGGATCTGCTGTTGGGCCTTCTGCTTCTCCTGCTATACTGAAGACCGTCCACTCGTGATTAAATACGACTGCTGTTGCCCTTCCTTCTGCCGAGGCCTTTAGGGTATCCTTGTCAGCATTAAATTTAACTTTGCCATGCAGCCCTGCGGCAAAAAGATCCCTGTCTCCCCAATAGTCATCGTAGCTCTTTTCCTCGTTTATCGGCTTCGGAAGAGTCTCTGACAAAGCCGGCTGAACCTGATTGAGGCTCTGAATGATAGAGGGCATCTGTTGAAGGCGCTGGCTGTGGATCGCCTGCATATTTCCAAATTTAGGAGCCATCACCTTAAATTGTGGTAGAGGACGATATTTGAGGATGCTATTTTGACGCTGCCTCTGCAGTAAGTCTTGCTTCATGATCGATTCGTTGATCACAATAGGAGTTTTTACAGGACGACGGATAGTGTACCCCAAAGCGTTGTATTTTTGCTCCAGTTTGTTGATCTCATTGAGTAAATCTCTCCCTTTGATCTTAAATGTCTTCACCTCTCCACTGATTTTTTGGGTGATCGTGATCTCCTCATCTGGGCGAATAGGTTGGTTAGCTTTTGTGGGATGCGTTTTGGGATGTCGCAGTTCAGCTATGGTAAAGGGTTTGAACTGAATCGGTTGCAATTTGTTGACCTTGATGGTACCGGGTTTTAGCTCGACATTGATGGGTGGGTGTTTGATCACCCTGCTTGGCTGAATTTTGGTCAGAGGAGCATCAAGGTTCTTGAACTGGATGGCTTGGGTCGGTTTGGGCTGTGCCCAAGCATACGCCGAAATGAGCATGAAAGTGAGTAAAAACGAAACAGTAAATATCGGGACATACAGGTTACCTAATTGCTTTACAAATCTTTCTTTTCTCCTTTTCATCTCACCCTCCTTGAATTTTTAGTAAGGAAACGGTTCAGGCTTCTAAACCGTCTGACCTTTTTCAAAAGGTACCTGTTAGAACTAACAGGCTGGCATCTCTAAAGGCTATTCGCCGCACTTCCCGACCCATTTGCCTTTGAGGTTCTGGGTTATATCCATAGCTGAATGTTTAACCTTTATGATCCCTTCAAAAGCGTCTCCCTTGTAGGTCACTTTGGAATTGCTTACCGCAGTGCCTTCTTTTTACTTGAGTAGTCGAAAATCCTTTGGAACCTCAAAAATCTCAGGATTTATCTTACCTTCTCTTATGTTTCTCAATTCCATCATATAATGTTGTTTATTTTTATCATAGTTTATAAGCTTTACAAGAAATCTGTATTTCTTTGAAAACCATGCTCTCTGGACCACAACCTCACCATCCATGAGTTCCTTTTTCTCACAAAGAAGCTCCCCTAACTTTTCCTCTCCCTTATCAGTAACTTTGAACTTGGTAGTCATCCACAAATGGGCCTCAAAAGGATTAAAGAAATAAATCCCAAAATCATCAGTTGAGGTCATAGCATATGCTTTGTCGGTAATATCCAATAGCCAAACCTTACCTGTTTTCCTATCCACAATCATACTCTGTCTCATACCATCTGCAGTTATGTCAAAGCGATAAAGATGGTCCAGAAGATAAAATTTACCTGTCCTTATCTTCCCTTTATCATCTATAACCATATCGGCTGAAAATGAACCCTGCGGTAGTAATACTGTTTTTTGGGTGGTCTGGGGCTTAAAGGCTGCGGACTCTTTTTTTAATTTGCCCCCTGAATCAACAAAGATAGAGCCTTCTTTCAACTCAATAATAACCTTTTCCACCATATCCGATGGAGAAACTCCCCATTTAGCGGATTTTCCTTTTTCCAGGTAAAAAGGTTGTCCAAATTCTACATTGGATGAAATGAACTTGACCTCACCTTTTGAAGCAAGTTCATCCATAGAATCGTCAGTGATGATAAGCTGGAATTCCTTTCCAGCCTCTATAGAATATGCCATTTTTAGATTTTTTCCCGAAAGCTTATCCATCTCCGCAGCTCGGCCTTGAGAGAAAAGGCAAACAAACCCAAAAAGGAATGTGATCATTAAAATTGTCATACTTTTTTCAATTGAATAACGATTTGTGCTTCCCATTTTTTCATACCCCCTTTCCTTCGCCCATTTGGCTGCGGGAATTCATGCCTCTTAACGTAAGGGTAGACCTCTTAAATCGTTGCCGTCGAAAAGATTGCTCCCGTGATGGTTCCGATTACGATATTAACCACGAAGCTTAGAACGATCACGACGGCAACGTAACCGATGGATTTTCCCTTCGGTGTTTCCATTAGAGCAGGAAGCCCAAGATAGAAGAGGTAGATTCCATAGAGTGCTGCCAGGAATGCAAGAACGGATAGCTGAGGGATGATGTAAAAAATTCCGCCAACCCACCCTGGTGTCATAGAATAGACGACCGTTTTGAAAGCATTGAGGGTGTTTTTCTTTGAGCCGAAGCTTGGGGCAAGAGCATCGGTAATCAGAGCCACCACGTAGACCCCCACCAGAGATAAGATGTAAAATAGTATGGCATAGCCAAAGGCTCTTCCAATTCCCCAACGAATGTGGGCACCAAGGATAGAGTGTCCAATAAGACCGTAACCAATTAACTGAGCTATTGCAGGAATTGCAGCAAGAATCATTGCATAGGAGGTATAGAGTTCAGAGATTGTGGCTTTCTCTTCTTTGATCTCAGGCCACGTCTGAGAAGGTTTTAGGATGATACTTTTTGCTCTTCCTACCAGATCCATTTTAGGTCTCCTTTCTTTTATTCTAAGATTTCGTACCTTCTAATGAAGACATCAGCCTTATCTAATGCCATCTGGAAGATACGACCATCTGGAGAAACTCTAACAGAACGATGGATCTCATGAGGCATGTCCTGGACAAAGAGATTGACTCTTTTTAATTCTTTGCCTTCAGGTGTTAAAACTAAAACAGTATTAAACCACTTATTATTATCCTCAAGAGCCGCTGCAAGATAGATTCTTCCGGATTTATCGTCCCAGATTCCCATAAGATTTCCTATGTACATATTAAAAAATAAAGTAATCTCTGGTTCCCATTGAGAAAGACTGTCCTGTTTCGAACGATAAATAACCACAGTGGCATCTCCGATTATTTCAGCTCTAATCAATCTTCTTCCATCTGACAAAAATCTACCAGGAACTCCTATTCTTTCTGTAACTGTTGTTCCCTCAGGCATTGCAATCCTTACTGACCTATCTTCAAGAAGAATCGCCCATATCCCAGCGAATTTCCCTCTTTTCACATACAATATCTCGGTTACCTCTGGCCCATAAGGAATGAGCCTTCCTTCAAGAGGAATGATGTTCAAGGTCTTACCTTCTGAATCAAGTATATATACTGACTTCTTTATTGCGTTATCGAGAAGGATGATCTTACCGTCCTGAGTAAGGGCGATATCCATAAAAGTATCTGAAGGTATAGGGATTATCTTAATCCTCTTTCCTCCTTTGAAACATTGGATACGGGAGTTTACCTGATCAAGAATATATATCTCTCCCTTTTCACTAATGGTAAAGCTCATAGGTCCTTCACAGTTTCCCTCTTTCGGAGTGAGAATGCCAATATCATCAGGGCCGGAGCCAAATTTTGCCCTGACTACATCGGTGCTGCTTACTTTGACGGTCTTCTTTTTAACCTTTTGCTCCGAAGCTATAGATTCTTCTATATTAAGAAAAAAAGATAGAAATAATGTGAGAGCAATTACAATTCTCATTAGCATTTTTAGTTATTCCCTTCAATTTTTTTATGACATCTTACTTTTGATAAAGCTTTCTTTGAAATCCTATTCGGTTTGATAATCTCGACTCCAAACCAATAATCTCCTGGGGATCCTACTCTATAATAGTCCTCAAATTCCTTTATTCCAGCCTCTTGAAAGATTATCTCTTCTGGGAGAGCTTTGGCACCGTCACTCCTTATCCTCTGAAACAAAACAGTTGCAGGGCTATCAACGGTTATCTTGAATTTTACATCAAGGGTATAGGGAAAGTAATCGCATGGGATCTCCACTGATTCTGGAGACATTTTAACCCGTACATCAGTAACCTTACCTGACTTCATCTCAGGGCAGATATCCTTCAAAAATACCTCTCTTGAACCTTCAAGCCCGCATAAATATGCTTGCCTTAATTCTTTCACTTTCCATGCCTTCGCGCAATCTTTTCTTTCAAGATGGAACTCTGTCCATCTCCCCCTCATCTGATCATCAAGAAATCCCTCTTCAACAATTGTTATAACGGACCTTAAAGGACACTCTGCCCTATCATTCTTTTGTTTTATATCAACAAATCTAACCTCAGAGACCTTATGAAATTTCATGGCCATTAACATGGGATTAAACACCCACTCTTCATTCTTTTTCTCTCCAATATCTATCCTCGCATTGAGATCTTTAACAGCAAGAGTTTTGTAGGAAAGAACAGGAAATTCGCTTGGGTTTTTCTCCTGTCCGAATAGAGAAAGGGGAGTAGCTATTAAGAGAAATACCAATTCTACTAATATCCTCATTTCGGCTTCAGAGGTGGTTGATAAAAAATTTTAAGGGCAGGGCCTATTTTCGATTCTTAAAACTTTAAATAGAGTCCTCCCCTTTAAACCCTGTTATTTCTATCCCCTCCTCTTTATTTTTCATCCAACTCCTTTGTTGCCCCATCCTCCTTATCTTTTTAGTAATATTTTAGTGGCGTATTAATTTGGGTTGATCCTCCTTTTTTAATGGTATTAAAAGTGAATGGAAGAGGATGATTAATGGTTAGAAAAAAGAGTTTCCAATTTTATAAGTCTCCTAAAATCAGAAAGTATGGTATTAAAAAGTGTTCGAATCCTTTCTCAAAAAATTGATGATCCAAATGGATTTTAATCTTTTGAAATTGCTTGAAATTCTCGTAAGGTTTTGATCGTGACTTACCAATTTCATCCTTTCAGTTGTAGTTAGATTACAGATCATAATGGATTAAATCCTTTGGAATTAGTAAGAGTTGATATTTCTAAGCATAGTTGTTGAGTTTTCTCAAGGGAGTTATATCATCAACCCAAATTAATACGCACCCAATATTTTTAAAGAGAATCGTTCCCTTTAAATCTTTTGGGTGCCCCCAAATCCATCACTTTACTTCGAAATTTGCCTCGTAATCCACCCTCGTGTTGGCTATTTTGTCTGTCATTGTATATTTCCAGGTGTATCTTCCTTTCGATGCCTTTGGAGGAAGCCTGACCCAGGCCGAAATCCTTTCGAAAAATGTTGCTGGACGGTAAAAACGCTGTTCATTTATAGATATGAGATTGGGATTTTCAGCTACAACCTCTCCCTTCGGCCCGATCACCTTGAGTGAAATATTGAGATTCGGGCGGTGGTCGCGGAACCGAATTCCAAAGACTTTGCATAGAGAGTAGATGGTTCCCCCGGGCTGAATCACAGGTTGGGCTACAGGTGGTCCATCCTCCGAAAGAGAGAAATAAAAATCCCGGAATTCAAGACGGGTTGACGGCGCTATCGGAGGAGCCTCTACGATGAAGGGTTGAATAGATTCAGAATCCCTATTTTTTACAGAATCATGGAGTTTGATATGAATATTATACTTCCCGCCAGGGGCATAGTAGGGCAGATCAAAGTAATAATTAAAGAAAACTTCAATGGGTTTCTCCAGTTTTGGAACAGCCTCGTGTAATTCTCTTTTTAAAGGGGGATATAGGGGTAATCCGCTTGGGTCAAGAATTGTTACGGTGGAAATAAGGTTGACCTTCCCATTGGGGTCAGTGGAATACCCTGTGACACTATAATCTATATACACCTTATCGCCGGGCTTATATGGAGCCTCAGGACGAATTGGGCCATCCTTAGATTCGGTAAATTCAAAATTTACTATCTTTAGGTCTCCAGAGACCACAGTAGAATGAGCTTTCGCTGAGACAGGGGGAGGAACACCTATCAGCATTACAATGACAGCAAAGGCGACTCCTCTGAGGATGTTATCGAGGATCGCGGTTACTAATCTATCTCCTAATCTTGAGATACGTCTTCCAGCAATCGAGATTTCCTCAGACTTTGGTGAAACTTTAGCCGAATTCGCAGGAGGTCCCTGCGGCTGTAAAATCTCTTCTTTCGGTTCCATAGCATTTCCTCCTTTTCATATATGTGGGCATCTACGATATTTTTTGGATGACCCAAAATTTATTTTCTTCTGGGAACCCCTGGGATTTGAGGCATTTGTGGTATTTGGGGCATCTCAAATCTCTCAGGAGTTTCAGTAATCAAGGTCTTCGCCCCTGTGCCATATCCCAGTAGAACCATTTCGAATTCCTTCGACTTTGATTTGACTAACCCATAGGGTGAAACGTCCTTATAGATCCAGACATCCACAACCGCATCAGGGTCCTGATACTGCAAATGTTTCACCTTAAATGTTCCAGCAGGAACTTTGATCGTCTCACTTCCCTTATCGATCAGCTTCCCTGGCTTTTCCTGAGTTTTTGGAGGCTGTCCCATCATTCCAACAGGCATCTCCATGGCAGGTTCGTTGCCCATCTTAACAATCATCCTTTTAATGTTCTTCTGATCTTCTGGGTTCCCCGAGACAAGCATTTTTGTGATGACCTTTCCTTCCTGCTTTGTCTCCATCACCGTCTCGTACCAGTAAGCATCTCCTTCCTTCCCAACAATAGCAATCTTCATCTTAGAAGATGGCTCGTCTTTTGACGTGATCTGGTATTCTGACCATCCACCAACCACTGGCTTAAATTCGGAATAGAATCTTGGGGCTGCTGTTTTTCCAAACTGGGCATAAGCAAACGGAACGCTGATTAAACTGAAGATAACAAAAGCTGCAAATACAAATTTTTTCATGGCTATCCCTCCTTTGAATTGGTTTTATTTGATCAGTCTTATCTACTGTTCCACAAGTTCTACCCGGCGATTTTTGGCGCGTCCATCGTCTGTCTTATTCGAAGCAACAGGTGCAAGTGAGCCAACTCCATAAGCCTTGAGTCTATCAGCAGAGATTTTGTATTTCGTCGTAAGTTCCTTAACAACTGCATCTGCTCTTGCCTTTGAGAGCTTCATGTTGTAATCAAGAGTTCCCACATTATCAGTATGTCCTACCACATAAAGTTTAAGCCCTTTGTTTTCCTGTAGAAGCTTTGCTATCTCTTTTATTGCAGGCTCAGACTCGGGTTTTATGTCCGCCTTATCAAAATCAAAATAGATTCCATAGACCGAGGCGCTCCCTCTTGCCTGAATATCGCTCATCAGGCTTTTCGCATCCGCCACAACCTCCTGAGCCATTTCAGCCTCCTCTAATATTGTAATTATATATTGTTTACCATTTTGAGAATGAAGATAGACCCAATATTTTTCCCCTGTCTTAATCAATTTTAGATAAGTTTCCCCATAATTTGAACCTAAATTTTCATAGGTTACTTCCCCGCCAATCTTCTTGATAGCATTCTGAAAGTTGCGTAAAATCTGTAAATCGCTTGGCGTTTTTATACCTTTCTTTATGACATATTGCGTTTTATGAAGTTTTCCCTCAACCTTAATATACTTTCCTTCTTTTTCCCTGAATTCAATCTGATCAAAGTCTTTCTCCCTACAATCATAGATAA
>JBBIOI010000032.1:0-30396 GCA_037443425.1 Deltaproteobacteria bacterium | reverse complement strand
ACTCAGGTGTGTTTCTATACAAATTTCCGAAAAATCCCCTCACAGTCCGACCATCACTGAACTTTAGAGGCCTATCACATGTTATCCAGATTTCTGTCTTTCCAATTTTCATTTTCCTCTTCCCTTTTACTCAAGTTATTTTTCACCCTTAACTTGTCCTAAATACTCCCTTTTGCATTCAATATGGTTAGCCCGACAAGTTCTTTGTCATGATAATGATCAATTATATCACCTTCCATTAGGCTATCGTTAGCCTGTTGAGGTTTTCGGAAACTTATATAGAGTACATCTGCTTCTTCGTCATAATCAACCCATATCTTTTTAGAGGGCATCTTTAAAAGATAAGGTATAGCCTCTTTTATGTTGATCACTTTTTCCATATAATCCCCCTTCTTATAATCTTTTCTGCCCTGGGGGTCATAAAGCCCGATACTGAATTCCCAATATCATAGTAGTTATGGATTTCAAAATTTACCGAAAATGTGCCAAGAAAGCCGAGCTGTGATATCTGCTTTAATAGACTCTATATATATCTTAGAAGTGGCATTAAGTTTAACAAAATACTTTAGGTTAGTCTTTAAATCCAATATTCTCAAAAAGACTATCTTTAAGACTTTTTACATTGGAGCAGTCATTTCTACAAATTTAACTTAGAAAGAAATCCGCTCTTAATACTTAAATATATTAAACCAAAATCTTAGCGATAATGCAAGTAAAAAATATTTTTAAAATATTTGGGAGTTCTTGAATCACTAAACTCTCAATAATTAACCCTCCGTACTTTCCTATAAGAATAAGTAAAGCAATTTGAAGTTAAATCCAATTAAATCTACCCTTCTTTAATTTTCTCATAATAAGTACCAAGATTCTGTTTCAACAATAGTATCCATACAGTCCCATTGCTATTCTCAAAAGGCCTATTTGAGGTAATGATAGTAGATGTCTTCTCGTATCTCTTAGCAATCAGTTTAAAGAATAAGGCTGAAGATTGTTTTGAGATATTCAGGTATCCCAATTCATCGATAATAAGTAGATCTACTCATGAAAGGGAATCCAGAAAAGGTGAGATCCTGTGGGATACCTCAGCCCCCGCAAGCTCATTTATAAGCTCCTCAGCACTGTAAAATAGAACCCTCTTTCTTGCCATGGCTGCCTTTATACCTAAAGCCACATCTAAATGGGTATTGCCTATGCACAGAGGTTATGTTGAGTCTTCATTTATGTTGAGTAGATTTCTTAAACCCTTGCTATCAGCATTCTTTCTCCTTAACCTCTCAACATTAATTTCCACCTATTAGAGAGACTCTAGCCATTGGAGGAGATCCTTATTTCGTTTCCAGGGCCTCTTACTGATCGGCAAGTAATTATCCAGGGCCTTTCTTTTCATCTCAAGATTTATTTCTGCATAACGATTTGTGGTCTCAAGGTTGGTGTGTCCAAGCCAGGCACGAATGGTATTAATGTCTACCCCTGATTGGAGCAAGGCCATTGCAGTGCTATGCCTAATAGTATGGGGATGGATATGTTTTCTCTTCAGAGATGCACAATTCTTTGAAGCAATCCCTTATTCATCAGGGAGTAAATTTACCGATTGATTTTCTTATAATTTATTATTATCATGAAAATAAAGGAGAGGAGTTTATGAAGAATAAAAAATTTGTATATTTATTTGAAGAAGCTGACGGAAGCAATAAGAAACTATTCGGTGGAAAAGGGGCAGGTCTTGCCGAGATGACACGCATAGGACTACCTGTCCCACCTGGATTTATAATAACAACCGAGGCCTGTGTGCAATATTATTCCAATAAGAAAAAATTACCAAAAGGATTAATGGAAGAGGTCGAAAAGAATATAAGGATAATTGAAGAAAAGACAGGAAAGATATTTGGCAGTCCACAAAACCCTCTATTTTTCTCAGTTCGTTCAGGAGCAGCAATTTCAATGCCTGGGATGATGGATACAATCCTTAACTTAGGTTTAAACGATGATACCCTTGAGGGATTAATTCAGATCACTTCAGACGGCAGATTTGCCTACGATGCCTACAGGAGATTCATTCAACTTTTTGGAAAGATTGCCCTTGGTGTGGATGAGAAGGAATTTGATCAAATTTTAAATAAAGAGAAAGAACGCTCAGGTGTAACAAATGATTCAGAACTTGATGCGGATTCCCTTAAAGATATCTGTGAAAAGTATCTCGATTTAGTAAAAAAGAAAACAGGGAATCCCTTTCCAATGGATCCAATGATCCAGCTGAAGCTGGCTATTGAAGCAGTCTTTAAATCCTGGATGGGAAAAAGGGCAGTAGATTATAGGAGAGAATTCAATATTACACCAGATATGGCAAATGGCACAGCAGTAAATATTTGCACCATGGTATTTGGAAATATGGGTTTTGATTCGGCTACAGGGGTTGCCTTCACAAGAGACCCAGCTACAGGTGAAAACATACTTTACGGCGAATATCTTGTTAATGCACAAGGAGAAGATGTAGTAGCAGGAATTAGAACACCAAAGCCCATTCAAGAGCTAAAGAAAGAAATGCCAAAAATATATCGTGAATTAGAACGGGTAAGAAAGATACTTGAAGAACATTTCCGTGAGGTCCAGGACTTTGAATTTACTGTTGAAAAGGGACAACTTTACATCCTTCAGACTCGAAACGGAAAGATGAATGCCCAGGCTATTGTTCGAACATCAAAAGAGATGGTGGCTGAAAAATTGATTACAAAAGAAGAAGCCGTAATGAGGTTAAAACCTAACGACTTGGAGCAACTCCTGCATAGAAGGATTGATCCTAACTTTAAGGGAAAACCGATCGCCACAGGTCTTTCGGCATCGCCTGGGGCAGCTTCTGGAAAGGCTGTATTTGATGCAGATGAAGCCGAAAGATTGGAGAAACTCGGTCAAAAGGTAATACTTGTTCGTGAGGAGACAAAACCAGAAGACATCCATGGCTTCTTCGCCTCAGAAGGCATCCTAACTGCAAGGGGTGGAAAAACATCCCATGCAGCGGTTGTTGCAAGAGGTATGGGAAAACCCTGTGTTTCTGGATGCGAAGGACTCGTTATCGACCTTGATGAAAGAGTTGCAATGATCGGAAATATACATATAAAGGAGGGAGATTATATCACTATCGATGGTTCAAAGGGTGAGGTCTTTTTAGGTGAAGTCCCCACAGTAGAACCTGAGATAAGCAAAGACCTTCTCACTCTCCTAAGCTGGGCTGATGAGATTAGGACATTGGGTGTCAGGGCCAATGCCGATACACCTGAAGCAGCTATGAAGGCAAGGCAACTTGGTGCAGAAGGAATTGGTCTTTGCAGGACTGAGAGGATGTTCAATGCTGTGGATCGCCTTCCCATAGTTAGAGAGATGATCCTTGCAGGATCAAAGAAAAAGAGACTTGAAGCTATTGCAAAACTTCTCCCGATGCAAAAGTCAGATTTTAAAGAGATCTTTCGAGTAATGAACGGATTACCTGTCACGATTCGTCTTCTTGATCCACCTCTTCATGAATTCCTTCCATCTACAGAAGAATTGACTTCAGAGCTTAGAAATCTTAAAGAGGTTGAATCAGCATTCTCTTCAGCAGAAAACCTTACACAGATCATAAAATTCTTAGACCCTTCATTTCGAGAATCTCTGAAACCTCTTGACCATATGCTATCAGATATCATGGAGATAAAAGAGAAAAAGCTTGACAAGAAACTGTTACGTAAACAACAAGAGATTTTGAGGAAGGTCCAAGAGATGAAAGAGGTTAATCCAATGCTTGGCCACAGGGGGGTTAGGCTTGGAATAACCTATCCTGAAATCTATAAAATGCAGATACAGGCTATCCTTGAAGCAGCTGCAGAATTGATGAACGAAGGAATCGATGTTCAACCTGAAATTATGGTTCCACAGGTTTGTACAGCTCAAGAATTAAAATGGGTTTACCAACTTGTTAAAAAGGTCCAGCACGAGGTCGAAAAGAAATATGGAATTCAATTAAAGTATAAATTTGGGACAATGATCGAGGTTGTCAGGGCCTGTATGAGGGCAGGTAGATTGGCTGAGGTTTCTGACTTCTTCTCTTTTGGAACAAATGATCTTACTCAGGCCACCTTCTCCTTTTCAAGAGAAGATGCTGAAAATAAGTTTTTGCCCCTTTATAATGAGCGTAAGATCCTCCAAGACAACCCCTTTGAAGTCCTTGATGTAAAAGGTGTTGGAAGATTGATGATGATTACAATTGAGTGGGGGCGAAAGACAAAACCTGACTTAAAGATAGGAATCTGTGGTGAACACGGTGGACATCCAGAATCAATCGAATTCTGCCATTCTATAGGAATAAATTATGTGAGTTGTTCTGTGCCGAGGCTTCCTATTGCTCGTTTGGTAGCTGCTCATGCAAAGATAAAAGAGAAAAAGAGAAAACCGCCAGAGAAGTACGATCCTGACTCTGTTTTCAATATATTCTTTTAAAGATTGAATTGGCCCTTCTTTTTAAAATAAGGAAGGGCCAAAATATCACTTTTATCTCTCAATAAAGTTTAATAGATTTCTTCTTTCACCTTTGAGAAATCTACGGAGATTCTCTTCAAATATAGTGATAGCTTGTTCTACATAGATGTCACTCATTCCAGCAACATGAGGACTTACTATAACATTTTTCATCTTCCAAAAAGGATGCTCTTTTGGTAATGGCTCTTGCCAAAATGTATCCAATCCAGCTCCTGCAATCTTTCCTTTCTTCAGAACTTCAATCAATGCCTCTTCATCAACAATCTCACCTCTTCCAAGATTAAGCAAAAAGGCCGTTGGTTTCATAGCAGAAAGGACCTTGGAATCGATCAACTTCTCTGTCTGTGGTGTCCTTGGTGCAACAATAACAAGATAATCAACTTTACTTGCAACCTCAACAATTTGCTCAGGACCATAAAAGGCATCGATACAATCAAGTTCTCTCCTAATAATATCAATACCATAAACCTCCATCCCGAATGCCTTAGCCTTCTTTGCAATCTCCTCGCCTATTATCCCAACACCAAGAATCCCTATCTTCTTTTTCCAAAGAAGTTTTCCGGGCCATCTTTCCCATACGCATCTGTCCTGATTCCTTACAACTTCAGGGAAATTCCTATTTAATGCAAGCATTAAAAGAAACGCCATCTCTGAGACCTGTGGTCCATGAATACCTCTTGTGGATGTGATAATAACATCCTTTCTCAATGAGGGAAGATTGACGATGTAATCAACGCCTGTAGTTAAGGCATGAATCCATTGTAATTTTTTTGCCTTCTTTAAAAGTTCATCTGAAATTCGAATTGTTAAAAGGGCATCTGCTTCTTCTATAAAATTTCCTACCTCTTCTTCCGCAGTTGCAGCATGGAAGACAACTTCTGGAAATTTTGGCCTTAATAGATCCAAATAATCTTTTGCCCGTTGTTCTAATATTAGTAATTTCATTTTGTAATTTCCTCCTTTAGTTAAATTACTATTATCTCTTTTGGTGTTTTATGCAGACATTCACTTACACCATCTTCATTAACTATATAATTATCACAAATACCTGCCCAAACAGTAGGACTCACAGCTGCGGGATGAACGGTTATATTCATTCCTGCTTGAATCTTCATAGGTTCATCAAATCTTATTAGGGGTCTTTCCACCAGATCATAACCCTGGCCATGGGCATAAAGCCTCTTTTCGGGTGCATAACCTTTCTTTTCTAAAAACTCATTATTGGCCTCCCAGATATCTTTTGGATTAGCGCCTGGTTTCAGCATCTTAAGTGTTAACTGCTGTGCCTCAAGCGCAACCCCAAAGGCATCTTGAAGTTCCTGGCTTGGTTGTCCAAGTGTAAAGATGCGAGAAATCTCTGTATAGAATCCTCCAGGACCATTGACCTCAATCAGTAATGAAATCTGATCCCCTTCCTTAATTATACGATTCTGGAGGTGTCTAAAGGCAAAAGGAACAGGGGTACCTTGAGGACCTGAATTTACAAGTACAAGTCCTCTTTCACTCCCATTTATCGAACATGAATAATGAGCTTCTGCATAGATTTCAAATGTTCTTCGACCAGGTCTTATCTGTTTTTTCACATGTTCAATTGCCTGGTCCTGAAGTGCTGCGGTCCGTTTGATCAACTCTATTTCTTCAGGACTCTTTATTACTTTTATCTGATCAACCCAATCTGTTGCATCAATAAACTTCCAGCCAGGAAGATGCTTTCTGAGATATTCATAGAATGTGATTGGAATATAAGTTCTACCAACTAAACCAACTGTTGCCCTTTTTTTCTCTTTCAAAACACCTACTGCCAGCTCTGCATCATATGTACTTGTATAATGGACAGATGGAAAGTAAGGGGCTCCAAGTCTTTTCTTTACACCTCTTACAGCCCACTGAGGTGGAAATCCAGGGTCGGCAGGAGGAAATGCTCCAACAGTAATAAATGTCATATCATCATCAATTGGAAATATTACTGTAAATGGATAGCTATGTCTTGCAGAAAAATCTGTAAACCATTTTACATATCCTCCAAGAAATTCTTCATCCTGACGCATCAATAAGAAATCGATCTTATGATCCTTCATCATCTCTCGGGTAGCCTTCCATCTTCTTTCGAGTTCTGCATTCGAAATCGACATTGTTAATCTCTCTTTTGGATCTTCCATTAAATTACACTCCTTTCTGCTTTAAATTTCCTAAAAACAAAGGCGATCGGATATATATCCTATCGCCAAATATATTTTAGGTTCTATAAAGTTAACAAATACTTAATTTTTTGTCAAGAAGATAAGAAAAAATTAACGAATTTCCTTGACAATAATCACCTTTACATGTTATTAGAAACAGGGGATTTAAGATACTTAAACCCTTAGAATTCTAAAAAGGAGGTTTATAAAAAATGAAAAACTTTTCAAAACCGATTGTGACAATCTTGGTTACTTTTATTTTTTTAACACTTTTCTTCACAAATTTAAATGCTGCACCTGTAAAAATAAGGACTGTAAGTGCATGGTCTCGAGCAGCTCAATTTGAGACACAACAGTTTTTAACATTTATCGAAATGATTCAGAAAGAGGCAAATCAAAAATACCCAGGCCAGCTGGTTATAGATTATAAAGGGGCTGGTGAGGTGATCCCACCTCTTCAACAGGTTGAGGCACTTCGTAGTGGCATGGTTGATATGATTCTTACAGCAGCAAGCTACTATACATCAATCATGCCTGAGATGGATATCATGAGTCTCACACAATTGAAACCTTGGGAGGAAAGGGCTGCAGGTGTAAATGATTATCTTGAAAAACTACATAATGCAAAGGCAAATGCCCATTATCTTGCCCGATTGGGAACAGGTGATCTATTTCATATCTTTCTAAGCAAACCTATACAAAAGATTGATGATTTTAAGGGATTGAAAATAAGGGTTTCTCCAACCCATATACCTTTTTTAAAATCTCTTGGAGCTGAACCAGTGGTAACACCACCCGCTGAGATATACACTGCTATGGAAAGGGCAGTAGTTGTTGGTTATGTCCAACCACTTGCCTCCATAAGAACTATGGGATTAGTCCCTGTAACAAAATATCTGCTCAAACCGGGTTTCTATCAACCAATTGTGCTTGTGCTTGTAAATCTTGATTTCTGGAAGAAGATGCCAGATAATCTCAAAACCCTTCTCACAGAGAATATGAAGAAAGCTGAATACATGGCAATGGAGAATATAGAAAAAAAGATAAAGGTAGAGCTTGATGAGTTTAAAAAGGCTGGAATTACTACTATTCAATTACCACCCTCCGATGCTAAAAAGTTTTCTAAAATGGCTGATGACGCCTTGATGGAAGTAGTTTTAAAGAAGTCACCTGAAGAGGGCAAAAGACTGAAGGAACTTATAACTAAAAAATAGTTACTAAATATAAAATATTTTCGAAATTATATCCCTCTGGGGTAAGAACCTCATATATTACCCCAGAGGGATTATATTTTATGAGAAAATAATTGGAGTAAAGGTTTTGGGCAAACTATTTGACAAGATACTTGATTCCCTTTCAGTTATTGTTAGCATGATCCTTATTTTTATGACAATATCTATAGGATATTCAATCTTCGCTCGTGCAATAGGATTTAGAGGACCTGTATGGATTGTTCAGTTTAATGAATATGCAATGCTATTTGCAACCTTCCTTGGAACTGCATGGCTTCTTTCAAAAGGTAAACATGTATCCATTGAATTAATTGTTTCTCGCTTCAATCGCCGTGGCCAGAAGGTCTTTGAATTAATTCATTCTATAATGGGAATCGGACTCTCATCAATTCTTTTCTATTATGGTTCATTAACTACAATTGAAAATTTTAGGAGAAATGTGATTCATGTTCAAGCTGTTGATGTACCGATGGCATATATCCTATTTGTTATCCCGCTTGGATTTTTCCTTCTACTACTTCAATTCATTCGAAATATCTTTATATCCGTTAGGGAATTAAGAAGGACTGAAACCATCAGTGACTTAGACTCTGATGCGAAACCTACAAAGGAGAAATAAACTAAATGGAATGGTGGATGGTCCTTACATTCTTTCTTGGCGGATTGATAATACTACTTCTTACAAAATTTCCAGTAGCCTTCTCCTTCCTTTTGATGAACATCTTTGGTATCATTATCTTCATGGGCTCAGCGGGATTAAAAAACATCACACTCGGCATATTTAGCTCCCTAACAACATTTACTATCACCCCTGTGCCTTTGTTTATCTTTATGGGAGAACTCATGTATCATTCCCATATCGCAGATATTACCATTGATATCCTTGACCGCTGGCTCGGCAGAATCCCTGGTCGTTTGAGTATATTAGCCTCTGTCAGCGGAACAATCTTCGCAGCTACAAGTGGTTCGACAATGGCCAATACAGCTATGCTTGGAACTGTTCTCCTCCCAGAGATGAGAAAGCGAGGATACAGTGTATCCATGTCAGTAGGCCCTATTATTGGCGTTGGAGGACTCGCTATGCTCATCCCACCCTCAGCCCTTGCTGTTGTTCTTGCAAGCATAGCAGGTATCTCTGTCGGTGGACTCCTCATGGCAGGGGTAATTCCTGGGGTCTTACTTGGATTATTTTTTTCATTATATGTCGTTTTAATGGCAATCCTAAATCCATCATGTGCTCCAAGATATGAAACTTCTCCAACATCTTTTAAGGAAAAACTCCTCCTCACAGTAAAATATCTCTTTCCAATCGGGATAATAATTTTTGCTGTAATTGGAGTTATTGTTTTAGGCCTTGCTACACCTACAGAAGCAGCTGCATCCGGAACTATTGCAACATTCTTTGTTACACTCATTTACAAACGGTTCAATTGGGAAGTGCTAAAGGCATCTCTTAAAGGCTCCGTCGAGATCTGGATCATGGTTTTTATGATTATTGCAGGGTCATCTACTTTTAGTAGTATTCTTGCATATACTGGGGCATCAAAGGGCCTTATGGGATTAATCGAAGGCTTAAAGGTTCATCCTATAATCATTCTTATTGGAATGCAACTTATCATTGCCTTCATGGGTTGCTTCATGGATGCAATATCCATTATGATGATATGTTTACCTGTATTTATGCCCATCTCTAATATGCTTGGATTTGATCCTGTGTGGTTTGGAGTCCTTTTCCTCATCAATATAGAGATGGGACAACTTACTCCACCGTTTGGTATGTTACTTTTTGTAATGAAAGGGGTAGCACCACCCGATATAACAATGGAGCAGATAATAAAGGCCTCTATACCATATATTCTCTTTGATATACTTATTATGGCAATAATTATTATTTGGCCTCCAGTAGCCCTATGGCTACCAAGTTTCTTAAAAGGGTAAATCCCATGGAGGGAGAGGTATGAAATTAAGAGGAGTTTTGCCACCTATCGTCACGCCATTTAAAAACGATAATCTTGCAATCGATGAACTTAAAAAGAATCTTCAAAAGTGGAATAAAACACCCCTCTCGGGATATCTTGTCCTCGGATCAAATGGAGAAGCTGTTTACTTAAACGAAAGAGAGAAGATAAAGGTTGTAGAGGCTACAAGAGAATCAATCCCAAAATCGAAAATTATGATGGTGGGAACGGGAATGGAGGCAACTAAGGAGACGATAAAATTTACTAACTTAACTGCAAAAATAGGTGCTGATTATGCATTGGTTGTAACCCCTTCCTATTTTAAAGGGTCAATGAAACCACAGATCTTATATGATCACTTTATCTCTATTGCTGATTCTACAAAAATAGGTATTCTAATTTATAATGTCCCTCAATTTACAGGAATTAACCTTGACCCTGAACTGGTAGCCAAACTTTCTCAACATCCAAATATAGTTGGTATAAAAGACAGCTCTGGGAACATTGAACAATTAAGTGAAATAGTTCGTCTCTCCAGAAAAGGATTTGCAACGTTTGTTGGTTCTGCTCCAGTATTTTTACCTGCTTTATGCGTTGGTGCAGTTGGTGGAATATTGGCAGTTGCAAATGTATTGCCTCATGTTTGTGTAGAGATTCAAAACCTCTTTTCAAAAGGTAAAATTGATGAGGTAAGGGATTTACAGAATCGATTAACTCCAATTGCAAAGGCAGTAACAACAAAATATGGTATTGGTGGTTTAAAATTAGCAATGGATTTATCAGGCTACTTTGGTGGAAATCCAAGGTTACCGCTTAAGAGACCTGAAAAAGAGGCTGAAGAAGAAATAAAAAATCTTTTACTGAAATTTACTTCGTAATCTCCCCCTGCTTTCAAGTAATTGCAAGGTGAAGCCTAAACAATCCCTTCAAAATTTTCATTCCGAGCTAAGCCAGAAACTTATGAGATTGCTACGCCATTAGGGCCCACAATGACTGATAAAAAAGGCTATTTTTGAATTCTACCTCCCCAAGCTTTTAAGGACTTTTTCAGAACTCCCTAACAAATATTGACAAAATTTTAAAAAATTTATAATCTTTTAGAAAATTGAGGCTGTTCAACAACTATTTTTAATGCCATTGTGGGGGATTGGGATTAAATAATCTAACTATAAAAAATAAGAATTCTTTGGATTATGAAGTTTCCCTGAATAAAGTAAAGGGTAGCTCTAATGGCATTTTTAATTGTTGAGCAGACTCAAAATATTAAAAAGGAGGTCGGGTTATGTTTAAAAGATTATTTAAGATTTGTTTGTTGGTTTCGGTATTAGTTTTGGTATTCTCCCTCTCTTATGCAAAACAGGTTAAAAAAACTGAGGTACCATTGCCTCCCTCTGAAGCCTCCCTCCCAGTGATAAAGGCAGAACCATGGCTACAGGTTGAACCAGATCCAAATATTTTTCTTGAAGGTCCATCTTTTGATCGAGAAGGTAATCTTTATGTTTCATCAATATTTGATGGACGGATATTTAAGATCACACCTGATAAAAAGGTCACAACTATTTTTAATAAAAAAGGTGTGCTGCCCGATGGAACTGCCATTCATAAGGATGGTCGTCTATTCGTTGCATGTCTAAGTGGGGAACTCCTGGCCATGAACAGAGATGGGAGTAATGTCACATTAATTGAACCACGTTATCAGGGTAAACCAAAGGTATTAAATGATCTCGTATTTGATTCCAAAGGGAATCTTTATGTTACAGACTTCACTGGGACTCCGGCCGATCCAACAGGTGGGGTCTATCGTTTCTCGTCAGACTTTAAAACCGTTGTTCCAGTCATCGAACGTCTCGCCTCTGCCAATGGAATTGCTTTGTCACCAGAAGGAAATGTACTTTGGGTAAGTGAGACATGTAAAAATGTTTTATTAAGGATAGAGCTTTTAGAAGATGGTGTGACAATTAATCCTATTGCTGGTGCGACAATACCCTATAGGTTTACAGGTGGACCTGGTGGTTGTGATTCCATGGCAGTCGATTCAGAGGGCAACATATATCAAGCCATGATCTTTCAGGGTAGAGCTCTTATCCTGAATAAAAGGGGAATCCCAATAGCCAATGTTCTTATCCCTGGAAGGGATGAAGGCAAAAATCTCGGCACAACAAATCTTGCATTTAAGCCTGGAACAAATGAAGTCTATATTATGGCCTGGGGTAAGGCTGGCGCATGGATCTATAAGTTCCGGGGCTTTGCACCAGGTTTAAAACTCTTCTCCCATCAGTAATTTTCTAAAGAAGGCAGGAAGGAATCAAATCCTTCATGCCTTCTTTCATCCAAATAGAATTCTTGTTGCATTCCTGAAAAGGATTGCTTCTATCGTTTTTTCCTTTAGGGGAAGGGATTTTATCGCATCAATATTTTTTTTAATACTTGTTGGCATTGTCGGCCAATCCGAACCAAATATAATCTTTTCGGCATTCTTTTCAAGTTCAGGAAAATAATTTAGGAGATTCTGTGGCGGAAGGCCAGTAATATCCATATAAACATTTTTATGAATACGTGAGAGAGAAAAACATTCACCATACCAGAATCCTCTTCCGCTGTGGGCCATGATAATTTTTAGATTAGGGAAATCAACTGCAACATCATCAAGATAGATTGGATCGCAATATTTTAATCTTGTGCCTTTAAATATTGAACTTCCTATATGAAATATTATTGGTAAACCAAGCTCTTGTGCCTTCTGGTAAAGGGGATAAAGCCTTGCCTCATTTGGGTAAAAAAATTGATAAGAAGGATGAAGTTTTATCCCCTTAACACCACCAACCTTAACATACTCTTCAAGCCTTTCAATAATATCGTAATGAACATTTGGGTTTAAGGATGTGAAGGGTATTAACATTTCCTGATTACGGCAATATTCAATGACTTCCTCTGTCGGGACATATCCACTTGTTGCAGGTGCACATTCTGGTAGAACTACAGCATATCTAACCCCTTGAGATTTTAAATAGGCTGAAAAAAGCTCGGGGTTGCTACTGTAATCATCTATTCGAGAAAAGAATTCAGGATTGATAGACTCTAAATAATTTAACCAAGTAGGATTGAGAAGTTCTTTTCTTACGTAATGTGTGTGAAAGTCGATAACATCCATTTTATTCTCCTTTTTACTTTTTCAATTAAATGAAATCATAAGGAAAAGATGAATCCAAGTCAAGAATCTATTTTGAGAGTGCCGAAAAAAACCTTGAAAGACTGAGGAGGCAATGAGATTGCCACGCTTCACTCGCAATGACAGTTTGGTTTAGATTGCCACACTTCGTTCGTAATGATAACGCAAGATGAGAAGATCTCTGAAAAACTATTTAAAAATCTTTTCATAATGGAGAGGTGGGGTGAAGACCTTTTCAGAGATCTGATGACATTGTCTTGACAAAGAAGAAAACACGATTCATACTGATGCTATGAAAAAAATCCTGGAGATTAACAATGGATGAATTTTTGATTGGTGTTGATTTTGGTGCAACAAACATAAAGATTGGAATAATAACTCCTGAAGGAAAACTGATAAAAAAATATCAATATCCCACTGAATCATTTAAAGAAGGAAACCTTTTAATGGAGGATTTAATATCGAAATTAAAGATTATTATTGAAGAGAACCTTATAAAATTTAATAGATTAATTGGAATTGGTATAGGGGCTGCTGGTCCAATTGATATTAAAAAAGGGATATTTATGGAACCACCAAATATTCCCAGCCTTAGAGGTTTCCCTCTAAGAGAATTTATAGAAAATAGACTATCCTATCCAGTAGTCATCGAAAATGATGGAAACGCATTTGCCTTGGGTGAAGGCTGGGTTGGCTCTGCGAGGCATTGTAAAAATTATTGCGGTATCACACTTGGAACAGGTGTAGGTGGAGGAATAGTGATTGATGGTAAAATTCTTCATGGTGCCACTGGTATGGCAGGAGAGGTGGGGCATATGGTCATTGATCCTCAGGGACCCATGTGCGGTTGTGGAGCAAGGGGATGTCTTGAAGTTTATGCCTCAGCCCAGGGAATAAGAAGAATGGCTATTGAAGCAATAGAGAGTGGAATGGGTGAAGGTATATTAAGATATGCTGAAAAGGGGGATCCTTACAAATTAGAGGCCAAAGATGTTTTTAATGCAGCGATTAATGGTGATACCATCGCACAAGAAATCTTCAATAAGATGGGAATGATCTTGGGATTGGGAATTTCAAATCTTATTAATCTTTTTAATCCAGAAAAAATAGTCTTAGGTGGTAAGGTTACGAATGCTTGGGAATTTTTTATTAATGGAGTAAAACAAACCATAAACGAAAGGGCTATGAAAGGACCAAGAGAAATAGTTGAAGTTGAAAAGGCCTCTCACATAGATGATGCAGGAATCTTTGGCGCAGCATATACCCTTATTAAATAATTATTTTTCAAACGAAATTCTCCATTGAGTCCCTGTAGGGGAATCTTCAAGGATTATACCTTTTGACTTAAGTTCAGACCTGATTTCATCTGCTCTCTTCCAGTTTTTTTCTTTTCTTGCTTTATTCCTTTCCTGGATAAGCCTTTCAATCTCCTCCTGTGATATATTTACTCTTTTCAGCCCTTCTTTCTTCTCTTTTTCTATATATGCAACTGGATCTTCTCTAAATAGTCCCATGACCCAACCCATTTTGGAAAAATAGTTCAGTGCCTTTTTGAGCATTGAATGGATCTCATCTGATGGCTTAAGTTTTGATATATCGAGGAGCCTATTCATAATTCTTTGAAGTTCATAAAAGTTGCCAAGTGCTTCGGCTGTATTAAAATCGTCATCCATAGACTCTTCAAATCTATCTTTAAATGAATCTATCACATGGTTATATTCTTCAAGCCTATCTAAACCCTTTGATTTAGGGGCAGGTTTTTTTAACTCATCTTGAGCTGCCTTTAATGTAGAATAAAAACGATTCAGGCTTGTCCTCGCTTCAGAAAGACCATCAAAAGAAAAATCCAGCGGGCTTCTATAATGGGATGAAAGAAGAAACAGTCTGATTACCTCTGGATGCCACTCTTTTATAATCTGTTTAATAGTTAAAATATTTCCAAGAGATTTTGACATCTTCTCTTTATTAATATTCACAAAACCGTTATGAATCCAGTAGCGTGCAAAAGGCCTTCCTGTTGCAGCCTCTGACTGAGCTATCTCATTTTCATGATGTGGAAATATCAAATCCTTACCTCCACCATGGATATCGAACGTCTCACCAAGATATTTTTGACTCATTACTGAACATTCAATATGCCATCCAGGCCTTCCTTTACCCCACGGGCTTTCCCAGAAAGGTTCCCCTGGTTTACTTGCCTTCCATAATGCAAAGTCAAGGGGATTTGCCTTTTTTTCATCAACTTCCACTCGTGCACCAGCCCTCATCTCATCTAAATTCCTCTTTGATAGCTTTCCATAATCCTTAAATTTCTCAACTGAAAAGAAAACATCACCATTGGCCTGATAAGCAAAACCTTTCTTTATTAGTATTGAAATAAGATCTATCATTTCTGATATATGTTCCGTTGCCTTAGGTTCATAAGTAGGTCTCTCCAAACCCAAACAACCCATATCATTGTAAAACTCATTTATATACCTTTCTGCAATTACCTTATAGTCAACTCCTTCCTCATTGGCCCTATTTATGATCTTGTCATCAATATCTGTAAAATTCCTTACAAAGGTCACCTCATAACCTTTATACCTAAAATAACGATAGATTGTATCAAAAACGATTGCAGAACGGGCATGCCCTATGTGACATAAATCATAAACAGTAACCCCACAAACGTACATCCCTACCTTTCCCTGTTGAATCGGAATAAACTCTTCTTTACTGCCACTTAAGGTATTATATATCCGTATACCCATAAAAATTACCTCATTCAGTTAAAATGAATCTGTTCAATAACTAATGATGTTTTAAAGACTAAACAGGAAAAGAAATCTATTAGATTTCCACTGCCACTCAATTTGTGTAAAAAATGTTAAGTGCCATTTTAAGGCGTTTTAAAACCCTTTCCTTCCCAAGTATACTGAATATTTTTACCAATTGAGGTCCTTTTGTCATCCCAGTAACCCCTGCCCTTATTGGAATTAAAAGTTCTTTCCCTTTCAAACCTGTTTTCTCTTCAACCTTCGTTAAAAAGGAAGACCATTCTTCAAGTTTAAAATCAGATATAGAGGTTATAATCTCGATTACTGTCTCGATTACCTTACGATTCTTATCGTTTAGAATTATTTTTTTAGCCTCTTCACTAAAATTAAATTTTTCATCAAAAAATATGCCTAAATATTCCCTTACCTCAGACAGCTTTACAATGTTCTCTTTTATCGCATCTGATATCTTAAGAAGTGTATCTCTGTCAATATTATTTAGTCCTTCCTTTTCTAAATATTGTGAGATTAGTTCTGATAGTTCATCATTGTCTTTTCTCCTTATATAAATACCGTTTAACCATTCAAGCTTCTTTAGGGAGTGAACGGGTGCATTTCTTGAAAGAGATGAAATTGAAAATTCTTCAATCATTCTTTCCATAGGAATAACCTCTTCATTTGTAGGAGATGTCCAACCCAAGATCAAAAGATAATTTATTAATGCCTCAGGAAGAAAACCCTCCTCACGATATTGAGATACGGCTGTTGAACCATGACGTTTACTTAAAGGGGTTCTATCAGAGCCAAGGATTAGTGGATGATGTGCAAAAAATGGAGGTACCCATCCAAGTGCCTTATAAAGAAGAATCTGTCTTGGTGTATTTGAAAGGTGATCCTCTCCACGAATTACATGGGAAACATTCATTAGGTGATCATCAATCACACATGCAAAATTATAAGCTGCAATACCATCCGATCGGATTATGATGAAATCACCTATCTTATCAGCATCAAAATTCATCTTTCCATGTATAAGGTCTTCAAAAGATATCTTTCCTCGACCTACATGAAATCTAAGTGCAGGACGATTTCCTCCTTTTTCCTTTTTTAAGACCTCTTCCTCTGTTAGGTTACGACACCTTCCATCGTATCGAGGCATCTCCCCTTTTGAAATCTGTTGTCTTCTCATTCTTTCTAAATCATCAGGCGTACAGAAACACTTATATACCCTTCCTTGTATCAATAGCTCATTTGCATATTCCCGATAAATATCCAGACGCTCGGATTGTCTGTATGGACCATAAGGCCCGCCCTTATCAGGACCTTCATCCCATTCAAAACCAAGCCATCTTAAATCTTTTAGCATCTGATCAGTTAAAGAATAATCAGACCTATCCAGATCTGTATCCTCTATTCTTAGGATAAATATACCTCTATGATGCTTTGCAAATAGATAATTAAAAAGCGCAGTTCGAGCATTACCGATATGAAGCATACCGGTGGGTGATGGAGCGAATCTAACACGAACTATAGTGTCCATTTAGATATTTTCTAAATCAGGATAAAATTTCTTCTTCACTTAAATACTCATAGATGAGAGGAAAAATCACCAGCCTGAGTCTATTTCACGATTCTCTTTACCTTCTTCTACTAAAACAATGGCATAAGCAGCAATCCCTTCTCCCCTGCCTATAGATCCCAGACCCTCAGTAGTTGTAGCCTTTATGTTAATTCTATCCTCCTCTAAATTTAAAATCGTAGATAATTCTTTCACCATTTTTGGAATATATTCTGAAAGTTTTGGCCCCATTGCGACTATTGTTGAATCAACATTTATCAGGGAAAACCCCTTTTTGTTCATCAATTCAACTACCTTTTTTAATAGTAAAGTGCTTTTTATACCCCTGTATTGAGGATCTGTATCAGGGAAATGCCTTCCAATATCTCCCTCAGAAATTGCCCCTAAAATTGCATCGCATATTGCATGAATAAGAACATCAGCATCAGAATGCCCCTTAAGACCAAAAATATATGGTATTGTTATACCTCCTAATACAAGGGGACGACCTGAAATTAATGGATGAACATCATATCCAAAACCTATTCTCATAATCACTACTTTTTTAGACAATCCTCTTTTTTAAGATAATTTCTCAGAAAGAAATCAGCAAGGGCCAGATCTTCTGGCGTTGTTATCTTTAAATTCATGTTTGATCCAGGAAGCACATGGATCTTTATCCCTAATCTTTCAACCAAAGAGGCATCATCAGTCCCCAAAAAACCATCTTCCTGTGCTTTTTGATATGCCCTCCTTATAATATTAACATGAAATGTTTGAGGAGTCTGAATCAGCCATGTGGACTCTCTATCCAGTGTTTTAACTACAATCCTATCTTTATCTATCATTTTTACAGTATCTTTTATTGGTACTCCAAATACAACGGCCCCAAATCTACCTCCATACTGAATCGACTCTTCAATCATCTCAATTGTCACAAACGGTCTTACACCATCATGTATGACCACAATATCTGTATCTTTAGATAGATAATCAATCCCATTTTTAACAGAGTCTTGTCTATGCTTCCCTCCAGGGATTATCTGAGAGATCTTTTTATAATTATATTTTTCAACAACCTCGTCAAGACAATAAGTCATATCCTCCTGGGAAACTACAAGAAGTATAGATTTTATTGATGGAGAGGATTCAAATTTATCTAAGGTGTGTGAAAGTAAAGGTTTTCCTAAAAGGAGTTGAAACTGTTTCTTTCTTCCTTCCCCAAAACGAATACCTTTTCCTGCAGCAACAATAAGAGCCTCAACTTTCATGTTCGATAACTGGGTTATAAATTTTTAAAAAGGAAGGGATCGGAGATTAGAATTCGCTATCTATTGGATAATAATAATCTCTCCCCCTATTTTCCCTGCTTGATTCATCCTTTAGCCGTGCAAATATCATCCTGCCAGCAGGTGTCTGTAAAACACTTGTCACAACAACATCCACATTCTTACCCATTAACCTCTTGCCATTATCTACTACAATCATTGTACCATCATCAAGATAAGCAACCCCTTGTCCAATCTCTTTCCCTTCTTTAAGAATCTTAACATTGATTTCTTCCCCTGGAAGGACTACTGGCTTTAGTGCATTTGCCAGTGCGTTGATATTTAATACCTCTATACCCTGAAGCTCTGCAACTTTATTTAGATTCGAGTCATTTGTAATGATCTTTCCTCCAACCTCCTTTGCTAATTCTATCAATTTAGAATCAACTTCTTTAACATTTGGATAATCTTTGTCAATAATCTTCACATCTACATTAACTTGTTTTTGAATATGATGAAGAACTTCCAACCCCCTTTTTCCTCTCGTTCTCTTAACGGGATCTGATGAATCAGCAATGTGCTGCAGTTCATTAAGGACAAATTGAGGGATGATGATGGTTCCCTCAATAAAACCAGTCTCCGTAATATCAGATATCCTTCCATCAATAATTACACTCGTATCTAAGATCTTTGCATTTCCATCACTTCTGATATTTTTCGAAAAAAGCTTAAAACTCGATAAATTAAATTCCTCACCCTTCTTATAACCAACCTTCATGCCAATATAACCACAAAGACCATAAATCAATCCGTAAATTGGAATAATTAGTTGTTGATTTTCAAATAGATTAGAAAGGAATATATTTGAGGAAAGATTTGCAATAAATAACCCAAGGATTAACCCAACAAAACTTCCTAAAAGGCTCTTCAGTGGTATTCTTCTGATACTTCTTTCTATGAGGATTGCTAAAAAGGCCAGTATAATTCCACAGATAAGACCTAAAACGCCTGATTGAGAAGAACGGAAATATTGTATAGCCAAGTAATAACCACTTACTCCACATATAATGAATAATAAAAATCGAATAATCCAATTGCCCAACTATTTCACCTCCTTTCTTGCAATTTTTTAAGAACATAATAATAAAATTGATCTATTTGAATTTTATATATTATGCTCCAAATATCGTTTTTATCTCTTTAAGTATCTCCGATTCCTTTACATCTCTTGCAATAGCTAACTCTTTTACAAGCAAATTCCTTGCCATATCCATAATCTTTCTTTCACCAAATGAAAGCTCCTTTTCAGCCTTTAAGAGATATAGATCTCTAAGGACCTCTGCAATCTCAAAGATTGAACCAGTATTAATCTTCTCCATATACTCCCTATATCTTCTATTCCATGTCTGATTTTCGATCGTTACATCCCTATTCTTTAAAATCTGTATTACTTTTGATACATCAATCTTTTTAATAACCTCCCTTAATCTAACGGCACCCACATTATCTTTTGGAATCATAATAGTCATCCCGTTATCGAGAATTCTTAAAATAAAGAAACTCTGCTCCTTTCCAGAAATACACTTTGTCTCAATTGCCTCAATTACTCCAACTCCATGTCCTGGATAAACTGCTTTGTCACCTATACGAAACATAGTCAAACCCCCTTCCTGATGCTTAAGTGGCCAAGATTTCTTCATTTACTCAATCCTGGCCAATCTTAGGATATCATCTATTTCAGGTCTTTTACCCTGGATTAATTCCCCCTTGGAAGCATCAATCCCAAAAAGGTGAGTTATTTTTACCTTACCTTTTGATCCAGTGTTAGCTCCATCTTGTCCCGGGCTAAAAATATCCAGAACATCTCCGGTTTTGATTCCCGATAATTTCCCTGCATTTATATAAACTTCATTATCCTCTACCCTGGCAATTCTACAAAACCACTCCATCCTTCTTATTTCTTCAATAATAGACCTGCTCAATTCAGAAATGCAGATGTCAATTGCTTTTGACTTTGCCTTTTCTTCAGAGAAAGATCCGTATTCCTTTGTTGAAATAATAGGATTAGTTGAATTTAGTGTCTTAAAAATTTTACCTGTATATGTGTTAATAAGTTTTGCCTCAATCTTTAAGATTGCCGATGAAGAGGTCTCTCTATCTCCCTTTGTGATAAATATATATGGCCCCGATAATTCTCCCATAATGATCAAATGGATTCCAAAAACTTCATTTAGAAGTTTAATGACATCAGTTTTTCCAATGTCCTCAATATTATTCCCCCTCTTTATTAAAAAATCTTTCACAAGTTGATAATCGATAAATATTATATCCTTAGACCTTCTATTTACTTCTTTTGTCAATCTATCAGTAATCCAGTCACCTAAGATTTCTTCTCCTGTAGTGGTTCGATCATCAAAATACGATACCAATACCTTCTTCCTCAAATTTGAATATGAGGATTCTAAAGAAGCCTTAACCAAGGCCTCCTTTTGGATCTCTTTCGAAAAATCTTCCTTTAAAATTTCTCTCTTCTCTTTTGTAAAAGTTGGGGTCTTATATTTATCCCTGTTGGAAAGATATTCTTCAACTGGTATGTAAAGATATCTTGAGCTCCTCTCCCCTTGAGAGACATTCTCATTTATCACCTTGATATACTCTTTCCCTTCAATAATCACAATCTCTTTATCCAATAATTCCTTTAGTTTCGCCTTTTGAGGGACTCCCTTTTTGAAAGGAAACCAAGAAGGAATTGAACATGAGGAAATTAAAAAAGTAATAATAAGTAGAACTGGGAAAAACCTTTTAGAGATTTTACAGTCCATTTCCCTTTTTTAAAAATATAATATAAAATTAAAAAAAAATCAATAAACATAACCAATTATTAACCATTTCCCTGCTTAATATTTTCCATCACCTTAAAATTAATGTCTTAAAAAGACGCTTAATTGAAACTCCTCAAAAGTCCATAAAAAGACCTCTTAAAAAGTCTTTGAAAAACTTGGTATTTAGGGTCCAAAATATCTTTTTTAAAAGTTATTTCAAGCACCCTAAAGGTGCTTGACAAGTTTTTGGTTAGTCATTGTAAGGGTTTAAGATATGAGAATCTAATTAATTAATGGATTCAATAGTAGATTTCTTTGAAAGAATTTCTATTACCTTCTTAAGATCCTCTGGCGTATCAACTGAAACGGGTTGATAATCAACCTTCACAATCTTTACTTTATAACCATTTTCTAAGGCCCTAAGCTGCTCAAGCTTTTCTAATTTCTCAAGTGGTGTTGGTCTCATTTTTGAAAACTTTATCAAGAAATCTTTACGGTAAATATACACACCAATATGCTTAAAAATATTTTTGATAAATTGTTCTTTAATTCTACAGTGAATCGATTTCAGCCTATCTATCTTTAAATCCCGTGGAAATGGAATCGGTGAGCGCGAGAAATAAAGTGCAAATCCATTTTTATCAACAACCACCTTTACAACATTAGGGTTAAACCAATCTTCCACCTCATCAATCTTTGTCACGATGGTCCCCATCTTTATATCAGAATCTTTAATAAGTGGTCGGACAGCCTTATCTATGATAGAACCTTTTATGAGCGGTTCGTCACCTTGAACATTTATGATTATCTCAGATCTTAGACTGCGGGCAACCTCTGCTACTCTATCTGTTCCTGTGGTGTGATAGGGGGAAGTCATTATTACATTTGCACCAAAACTTTTTGCAGTGTTAAATATCCTATCATCATCAGTGGCAATTATTATATCATCTATTAGCTTTGACTTGGAAACACCCTCATAGACATGCTGAATCATGGGCTTGCCAAGAATGTTTGCAAGTGGCTTTCCTTTAAAACGGGTCGAGGCATATCTTGCAGGAATTATAGCAGTAATCTTCATTCGTCTCTATTAAAATATTTATTCGACCTTTAACTCTTTTAAAAAATCATCTGATGACATAACTTTAAGTATTGGATAAAGACCACTGTTTTTTAGAACTTCTATGCTTTTTTCATGTAATTCCCTCTCACGGGATGCTGAGCAATCTTCTAACACAATAGTATAAAAGTCATTACATACCGCATCTATGGCTGTTGCATAAACACATACATGTGTATTTATACCGGTCACAACCACAGTATCTACACCGTAGAGGCGTAAAGTCTGATCAAGGTCTGTCTTAAAAAATGCACTGAAACGCCTTTTAAAAAGTATCTCATCCCTTTTCTTAGGCTTTAGTTCTTCAATCACCTCAGCGCCCTCAGTACCCCTTAAAGAAAATGATTGCTTACCTTTAAAAATAAAATCATTTTCTAAAAAACTGTCGCAGGCAAAGATGATAGGTATATTAAGCTGTCTTGCCCTATCAATGAGCGATTTTATCTTTGGAACAATCCTTAGGTATTCTTTTGTAGAAGGATGATCTTTTCTCTTAAAAGAATCTTTAAGCATATCTACGACTATTATTGCTGGTTTCATTAATGGTTATCCTTTCTTATAAATTTACCATAAAGAAATTTTCTCCTTACCTTTTAAAAAACTTAAATCTTGTTTTCTGAGTGAAGTCTATAAAGTCTTGCAATAATCTCCCTGTTTAACTCACCCTCTGTCATTGGTGTACCCGGCTGTTTTGGATAAGGATCTGGTGATGAAAGCCTCTCTTTTGCCTCCTCTAAGCTCCAACCTCTCTTAATTGCTGTCTTTACAGTGTCTATCCATTCTTGAATGATACGGGATTGCTCAGAAAAATAATCCTTCTTACAAAGTTCCCCGTGTCCTGGCACAACCACCTCAATATCAAGTTCAGAAAGCCTTCTAAGGGACGAAATCCAACTTAAAGGATCTGATTCATGAAGCCATGACTTCTTTTTATGAAACACTATATCCGTTGTAAACACAACATGCTCTTCTGGTATATAAACGCCAATCCCACCATCTGAATGCCCAGGAAGGTGAAACAATTTAATTGTATGATTACCAAGATATATATTCATACATTCGGTGATAGTAATATCAGCAAGCCTCACCTTATAATCTTTCATTAAAACCTCGGCCTGAGGGTCAAGCTCTTTTGCCCTCTTAACTACATCAGAGGCTTGAGCTGCCTTTAACTTTTTTCTTGTCTCCTCATGTGTAATAAGAATCCCTGGAAAGAAAAAGCTCCCCTGCCAATGGTCAGGATGTTCCTCTGTATTGATAAGATACCTTATCTCTCCTCTGCCTTTTGCCTCCTCTCTCCACCTAATAGCATCTGATGGCTTCATCGGTGTATCAATCAATACAAGTCCATCCCTTGTTGTTACAAATCCAATATTACATGCCATCATCTCAGTCTCTACATACACATTCTTTGTAACCTGTTTCATTTTTCCCCTCCTGTTAAATATTTATTTATAAATTCTACACAGTGTCCCTCTAAGAGGTACTGAACCACAGATCTTCTCCCTTGGTGGATCATCGTCAAGAATAACATCTATATTAGACTCAAAACACCCGTGGTCAGGTGGAGGCTTCTCGGGAAACCACCAACCATGCTGTGCATGAACAACCCTTCGATCTATGTTGGACGTTATCTTTGCCCTAAACCTTACTCGCTGGCCCTTAACCTGTGGTGTCTCAACCCAAACCCAATCTCCATCTTTAATACCCTCCTCCTCAGCAGCCTCGGGATGAATCTCTATCTGTGGATCAGGCAGTAATCTTCTCAATGGATCTATCTGTCTACCCTCTGAATGAAAATACTCTATCGATCTCCCACCAGTAATTAAGATATAAGGATACTCTTTTAAAAGCTCAGGTGTGCTAAACGGACTCTCCCGAGGTTCTATATAAATTGGCAACGGAGGGTAACCATACTTTTCAAATATTGTCGAATATATCTCTACCTTCCCTGTTGGAGTATCAAATCCTCTCCCCTCATACTGCTTATATGAAGGCTCTACTGTAATATATCCCCTCTCTTTTAATTCATCAAATGTAATCCCCAAACCCTTTACCCTAAAATTATTAAACTCCTTTACACTCTCCCAGGGCAGATATTTACGGTCCGCCCATGGTATCCTTCTTACCAGATCAATCACAATCTGAATATCATCCCTACTTTCATAAAGAGGCTCTATAACCTTTTGTCTTGCCACAATACAATTCATGTATTGTTCATCACAACACTCATCCCTCTCTAACCATGTGGTTGATGGAAGAACATAATCTGCCAGTTCAGCAGTTGGAGTCATAAAAAAATCTGAAACAACAAGCAAATCAAGACTCTTAAAAGCCTCCCATGTCCTCCGAGTATTCTGCATATTCACTACTGGATTAGCCCCTGCAACAAATAATGCCCTCAATGGATATGGTTTCTTAGATAACATTGCCCTTGCAGCTAAGGCCGAATGAACAAATAGAAAAAGTGGTTCAGGCCCTGAGATAAGCGGATACTGATCCCAACCTATCCTATCCTTTGTAACCTCAGGAGGAAGTTTACAGAATTCTCCCACTATCTTACCTGTGGATATGTAACCATTTATAGGCGTTGGCAAAAGATTTCCACCTTTTACCCCTATATTACCTGTTATTGCTGCCATAATAATAAGTGCACGGTCCGTCTGTGTTGAGTTCATGTTATGCTCAACAGCCACCCTATGATGAATCGTAGCAGGCCTGGTTTCAGCATAAATTCGGGCTGCCCGCCTTATGTCATCAGCCCTGATCCATGTTTTCTCTGAAACCTTTTCAGGTGGAAAGGCGTTTATATGCTCCCTCAACTCTGAAAATCCATAACAGTACTTCTCCACAAATTCTTTATCATAAAGCCCTTCAGTGATTATTGTGTAAAGCATTCCCAGTATAAGTAAAACATCTGTTCCAGGTCTGATCTGAAGCCAGAGATCAGCCTGTGAAGCAAGTTGCGTCCTTCTCGGATCAATAACAATAAGCTTTGCTTGATTCTTCCTAACCCCTTCAAGCAAATCCCTACCACGTGGAGGATGGGAAACCAGTGGATTACCACCACAAACCAATATACATTTTGAATTTAAATAGTCAGGACCAACCTCTTGCATAACTGTGTGTCCAACCGTTGCAATCTCGGCAACCATTGATGGAGCAAAACAGATATGAAGATCAGTACTTATTACATTTGGAGTACCAAGTGCACTGGCAAGAAGTCTGCAAGCAAAAAGGGATTCTCGAGGTGCAGTCCCATTGAATGTACCTATGGATCTTACCTCGTATTTCTCTCTAATCTCTGTAAGCCTTGTTGCGATCTCATCAAGGGCCTTATCCCACGATATCCTCTCCCATCTCCCCTCTCCCCTTTCACCTACCCTTTTCAAAGGGTATTTCAAACGATCAGGATGATAAGTAAAATGGGCATAATTTGATCCCTTAACACAGATAAACCCTCTGCTTGATGGATGATCTGGATCTGGTCTTATCCTTGTAACCTTACCCCCTTCTACTTGTACCAATACACCACATTCCGAATGACATCCCTGACAAACCGTCCTTACCAACTTCTCCATATTAGATTCCTCCATTAAATTTAACGCATAAGCCCTGGTAGCCAAAGTGTTACTTTCGGGAAAATGAGCATCAATGCCATTACAACCAAATCACAATATATAAAAGGCAGGGCAGCTCGATAGATTTCTCCCATTGTAGTACCTGGCGGTGCCACCCCTTTCATTACCATAAGACCCATTCCAAAAGGAGGTGATGTGCCAGCAATCTCAATATTGAGAAGAAACATCGTTGCAAACCATACAGGATCAAAACCAAGATTATTTACGATAGGAACAAATATAGGAAGTGTTATCATCATGATGGCAACCACATCCATTAAACAACCGAGAAAAAGTATAACAATTTGCATAAAGATTATTACCACAATTGGTTTTACAGGAAGCTCTGTTGCAAACTTACATAGACCCTGAGTTGCACCACTGTATGCAAGAATCTGACTGAATGCCGTTGCGCCTGCAATTATGATTAATACCATCCCTGTCACTTCAAGTGTACTTGTGGTCGCCTTCTTTATGACATCCCAATTTAATCTTCCATTTATAAGGGCTAAGACCGCAGTCCCGATTGTACCTGTGGCTGCTGCCTCTGAAGGAGTTGCCACACCTAAAAATATAACACCAACAACCAAAAATACTATTAAACCCAGTGGCAGGATATAGCGTAGGGTAGCGGAAATCTTCTCTGAAAAAGGGATATGTTTAACTTCATAAGATGGTGCTAAATGAGGCTGGATCCAGCATCTTATTATAATATAAGAGGCATAAAAAGCTGCCATAAGAAGTCCAGGAATAATTATGGCTACTAAAATCCTTCCGACAGAAATCTCTCCTATAGCACCTACCAGAACAGCAAGACTACTCGGTGGAATCATTATTGCAAGACCACCACTTCCGAGGATCGGTCCAAGACTCATCGGTTTTTTATAACCCCTCTTCTCCATCTCGGGAACCAGTATTGAACCAAGCATGGCTGTGCTGGCCATACTTGTTCCTGTTAGGGTCGCAAAAAGTGTGCCTGCACTAACTGCCAAAAGCCCAAGTCTTCCTGGTATTCGACCAAGCCACTTATCTAATGTTTCAACTAAAAGTGGAGCCATCCCTGAATGAAACATCAATTCCCCCATGAAAATAAAAAGGGGAACTGGAAGCAAAACAAATGTTGTAAGTGTTGTTGTTATGCTTATGATTAGTTGTTCCAATCCTGTTGATCCACCAAAAAAACTATACATACCTATAATGCTGATAAGCATAAATGAGAAGGCAACAGGCATTGCCGATGCCATAAGGAGGATTAAACTACCAAATATTATTAACAAAAAATATTCCCAATTCATCAATAATATCCCTTCTCTTAAGTTTCCTCCCTTTTTGCTATTTCAGTCCTTTTTATATATATCCAATTTTCATAAGTTGTCCTGATAAATTGAATCAATAGCAGAAGACTCCCCAAAAAGATTATAAAAACAATAATGAATTTCGGGATCCTTAGTGGGGTTGGTGTAGGGTAACCTGCCTTAAAAAAATAAAAAGTAACCTTTGCACCATATAAAGTCAAAATAAAACATATGATTGTTGAAATAATCGATGTAAATAGGTTTACAATAACCCTAACTTTTGGATTTAATCGATTAAAGACCAGATCCATTTTTACATGTTTCTGTCTCTTTTGAACCCATGCGACAACAAGAAATGTTATATAAAGCAGGCTATAGCCTGCAATTTCAACTACCCAGACAGTTGGCCTACCAAGGAAATACCTTAGTACTACCTCAGCCGAAACACTTAAAATAACAAATATTAAAATAACTGCAGCAATTATGACTGAGTAGTTCATTATTTGGTCAAAAATCGATCCTGCCCTTTTTGGTAATCTCATCTTCTTACCACACACAAAAGCGAATCTTTAAAGGCTGTCAGGATGGCCTGACAGCCTTTAAATTGGTGAGCTATTTGGTTAAAAGAGATCTCAACTTGCGGGCAACCTCAGGCGCCTTTCTCTCTTCGTCTTTCCATCCCTCTTCATAGGCAACCTTCAAAAACCAGTTAGCAAACTCAGGAGACAATTTATAAAACTCTACACCAGCATTCTTGCCTTTCCTCTTGTCTTCCTCTATCTTTTTTGAAGCTATATCCGGCCATGCCCTTAAGGATTCGAAAAGGGTATCAGAAAGTAGGTCCTGAAGATGTTTTGGCAAGCGATTCCATGTGTTTAGATTAAGGATAACTGCTGGGGTTGGTGTATAGAAGGGATGATCTATGGCAAACTTTGTAACTTCATATATACGTGCACCTGCCCAAAAGAAAAGGGATGTCCCTAAACCATCCACCACACCCTTCTCTAAGGCTGAATAATATTCGGGCATCGCTGTATGTGTAATTGTTGCTCCCAAACCTCTATAAAGCCCATGGAAGGATGGACTGCTTGTCAATTTGAGACCTGAAAAATCCTTAGGCTTTTCCACTTTCTTTTTCAGGAAGAGGTAAAAAAACCTCTCTCTCTGGTATTGCTGCCTTCCAAGGTAATGTAGACCTGCCTTGCGATAAAGTTCCTGGATGAATGCATGTGCTCCTCTCTCTTTTTCCTCAAAAGGTGTAAGTTCTGAAAGTCTTGTAGCATCTGCACCTGGCACAACATTCTCTAAGAACCCTGTTGGTATCATAGTCATATCTATCATCCCTTTCTGTGCTGAAACTGCTAGATCATAGGCAGGAATAACCTCAGGTCCACCACGAACATTTATCACGAGTTCTCCCTTTGCCTTTTCATTTACCTTATCAATAAAAAGGGGCTTAAACTGTGCAAACTCAAAATTTGTTAGAGGCATAAATGAAACATAGTTGAGCGTGATAGTCTTGCCTGCCTGAGCAAAACAACTAACAGTCAGAAAGGTTATGAAAATGAAACTGATAAACACCATAAATCCAATCCTAAATAATTTAGCCTTCTTCATCTTATAAAACCTCCTTTCTTCAGTTTTTTATCTAAAAGGAATATGTTGACCACAATGGGCTACAATCGTCTGACCAGTAATAGCACTCGATTCATCAGAGGCTAAAAATACAGCGAGATTCGCTATCTCATACTCTTCTGTTGGTCTCTTGAGTGAGTAGTTTCGCATCTCCCTTTCAAGTGCCTCCTCAAAGGTGATGCCAAGCGCCTTTGCCCTACCCTCAATAACCCTAATAAACCTCTCTCCCTTCACAGCCGCCGCACTTATACAATTTACTCTGATATTATACTCACCAACCTCCTGTGCCAGTGTTTCAGTTAATCCAATCACTCCCATCTTAGCACAGCAGTAGGCAGCCCTCATGGGATAACCTGACCTGCCGTCTCCTGATCTTCCCCCTTCTGCACCCATATTAATTATCACTCCACTTCTCCGTGGTATCATATGTTTTAAAACCTCTCTCGCACACAACATACTCCCTGTTAAATCAATTGCCAGTATCTCATTCCAATCCTCAAGTTTCAAATCTACCACATTACAGGTTGGACCACCTATCCCGCTATTATTAACCAATATATCTATCTTACCAAATGCCTTCATGGTTTCGGAAACCATGCGAATCACCTGTTTTTCGTCAGACACATCAGTCTGAATAGGTATCGCCTTTCCACCCATTGCCTCAAACTCCTTTGCAGTCTGCTCAAGCTTTGACATCGTCCTTGCAGCAAGAACAACCGCTGCACCTTCCTGAACAAATGCCTTGGCAATCGCCTTTCCAATACCCTGACCTCCGCCTGTAATAATTGCCACCCTGTCCTTAAGTCTCTCTGCCATGATATTTACCTCCTCTTACTGAATTATTTTAAAAATAATCATAACACAATAATCTCTCTTGGAAATTTATGGATCCTTTCTGCCCCATCCTTTCCGATAATATAGTTATCGCATACTATTGCCCATACATCTTTCCTCGCTGCAGATGGATGAACCGTGATATTCATCCCCTCCTTTAACTTCCATGGCTCATTGGGCCGAATTGCAGGTCTCTCAACAAGTGGTAAACCCTGGCCATGAGCATAAAGCCTCACAGGTGGAAAATAGCCATTTTTCACAAGAAACTCCTTGTTCATCTCCCACAACTCCTTTGGATCTTCACCAGGTCTTAACCTCTTCGCAGTCATCTCCTGGGCCTCAACTGCTACTGAAAAGGCCTCTTTTAATTCTGGCGAAGGCTCTCTCCCAACAACAAATATCCTCATAATCTCAGTGTAATATCCACCAGGTCCATTTAC
>JBBIOI010000031.1:0-31094 GCA_037443425.1 Deltaproteobacteria bacterium | reverse complement strand
GTTATCATAAAAACCCCACCTTGCCTCCCCTTATCTTAAGGGGAGGCAAGGTGGGGTTAACTGCTTCAGGGCTTTTCCAGAGATCTCGTAAATTTAACTTGACAATAAAATTATTATTAAGGTAATAATACAGTAAAAAAATCTATCAAAGGGGGTATGATCATGAGTAAAAAGAATTGTATATGGATTATTTGGATTGTTTTTTTAGTAACATTTTCATTTCTCCCATTAAATTCAAGTTATGGTCAGGCAAAGGTTATAGAATTAAAGTTTGCAAACTTTTTCCCACCGCCCTCTACGCAATCAAAGCTCGCTGAAGAATTTGCTATCGAATTTGAAAATCAAACCGCTGGAAGAGTTAAAGTTAGGTACTTTGCAGGTGGATCATTATTAAAACCAACAACAATGATAGATGGAGTAGAAAAGGGGATAGCAGATATTGGATTATCACATATTGAATATACACCTGGAAGGATGCCTGTCATGGAGGCTGCAGAATTACCTCTTGGATACCCAACTGGTTGGGTTGCAAATATGGTAATGACAGATTTTTACATGAAATTCAAACCAAAAGAGATGGATAATGTCCATGTAATGTGGTGGCATGCCAATCCTCCAAGTGTTTTACACACAAATAAACCAGTGAGAAGACTTGAGGATTTAAAAGGATTAACAATAAGAGCACCAGGTGTAATAGGCGATGTGATTAAAGCCCTTGGTGGAACACCTGCTCCAACACCCGCTCCAGAGGTTTACGATGCTTTATCAAAAGGTGTAATTCAGGGTGCATTTATGGCTACAGAGGCTTCCAAGAATTGGAGGCTTTCAGAAGTTACAAAGTATATTACCAACACATGGATTGTTGGACCATCATATCCCTTTTATGTAGTTATTAACAAAAGCTCCTATAATAAATTCCCACCAGAAATTAAAACAGTTTTTGATAGATTATGTGGGGAATACAGAATAAAATTTGCTTTGATGTGGAATTCTATTGATTTTGATGGTAAAGACGCGATTATAAAAAAGGGTGGAGAATATATTGATCTTTCAAAAGAAGAAATAGAAAGATGGCGAAAAGCAGTACAACCAGTTATAGAAGACTATTTAAAAAGAATGGCATCTAAGGGGTTTAGCGAATCTGAAGTCCGGGGTTGGATTAAATACCTAAATGAAAGGACTGAATACTGGACAAAAAAGCAGATCGAATACAAAATTAAATCTGTAACCGGTCCAGAGGAAATGAGATAATTTTTACCTTAATTGAGCGTTTTTTACTAAAAGCCTTTATTTATATCAGTGATTGTGAGCCACCACAAAAGGTGAGTGGCAATCTCATTGATTTCTCGCTTTGCTCGGAATGACAATGTGGAAGAGATTGCTTAGACATCACCTAATAATGGCAATTTGAAATCGTTCAATTTAGATTTTAAATAATTTTTATATGCTTTCTATTAATAAATTTGAAATTCTGAATAAGACATTAAGCAATATTCTCGAGCTGATTGGTCTTGCTTCATTGATATTTCTTGTCTTCATTACCACACTTGATGTTATAGGTGCTAAGGTATTTTCTCGTCCGATATTTGGTGCTTTAGATACAGTTATGATTTCTCAGGTGGTAGCAATTTCCTTTGCTGCATCGATTACCTTGATTGTAGGAAGGCATGTTGAAGTTGAGTTTCTTGTTATGTTGTTTCCGAAACGTCTTCAGGGAGTTATAGATCTGTTTGTCAAATTTTTTTGTTTAACACTCTTTATAATTTTGGTTTGGCAGATGACCAGATATGCCCACCACCTACAGGTTCGGCAAGAAGTAACACCAACTGCACGAATTCCTTTGTATCCTTTTGCATATTCCGTAGCCATAGGATGCGTACCGGTCTGTTTAGTCTATATATCAATGATCGTTAATTCTATAAGAAGGTTTTTCAAAAATGACACCTGAAACTGCTGGTATTGTCGGCATAGGAATTCTCGTAGCTTTATTCCTATTAAAAGTCCCAGTTGCCTTTTCCATGATGAGTGTTGGTTTGATCGGCTTTGCGTACCTAAATGGTATTGAATCAGCTTTGAGTTTGCTCGCACAGGATATATTTGACACCTTCTCATCATATCCATTATCTGTTATACCCACATTTATACTTATGGGATCTTTTGCCTATTCATCCGGGATTAGCCAGCGCCTTTATTCTGCAGCCTATGCTTGGTTAGGCCATTTAAGAGGCGGACTTACTCTTGCTACTGTTCTTGCTTGTTCGGGCTTTGCTGCTATATGCGGTTCTACAGCTGCTACTGCAGCAACAATGGGTAAAATCGCGCTTCCTGAGATGAAAAAATATAATTATAATCAATCCTTTGCAACTGGAACTGTTGCAGCTGCCGGAACTCTTGGCATCCTCATTCCTCCAAGCACCGTATTCATAGTATACGGGATCCTTACAGAGGAATCTATAGGAAAACTTTTTATGGCCGGAATCCTTCCCGGTATACTCCTAACAATTTTTTTCTTGATGACAGTAGTCATCCTATGTGCAAGGAATCCAGACCTTGGCCCCCCAGGTCCACCTAAAAGCTGGAAGAAAAAATTCTCAGCATTATCCGGTGTTATTGAAGCTATTATCCTTTTTGGTCTTGCTATAGGAGGATTATTTCTTGGATGGTTCAGTCCTACCCAAGCAGGTGGCATAGGGGCATTTGGAGCATTGATCATAGGACTTTTCCGAGGAGGATTTAATTTTAGAATAACATTTGAAGCTGCACGTGATGGATTAAGAACCTCCTGTATGGTGCTATTCATAATTGCTGGCGCAACTGTTTTCGGGCATTTTATGGCAATTTCTAATATCCCTTTTATACTTGCTGATTGGGTTGGAAGCCTCCCTATACCTCCTTTAGCAATTATTGGCTTAATAGTCATTATCTATTTTATAGGAGGCTTCTTCATGGATTCTATGGCTATGATTGTAGTCTCTCTACCAATCTTTTTTCCTATCGTTAAAAAGTTTGGGTTCGATCCAATATGGTTTGGAGTAATAATCGTAATTATTGCTGAAATGGGTGTGATTACACCACCAGTGGGTGTAAATGTTTTTGTAATAAAGGGAATTGCTCCTGATGTCCCATTACATGAAATATTTAAAGGAATATATCCGTTTCTTGTTGGCCTTTTCCTGCTTATATTTCTTTTAATGGCATTTCCAAAACTTGCTACTTTTCTTCCAAGTTTAATATAAAAAATTTTAGACGATTTGCGTTAGGGGCCATATAATATTATATTTTGTGATAGAGTTGTTAGAAGAATTATTTCAACGAGTTATCAAAGCATGCTAATTACTCCAAGTGGACATGATTCGACACATTTACCACATTCATTACAAAAACCATGGATGATGAAGGGATAATCATTGGGTTCCAGCTGCTTTAAAAGTCTATTCGGGCATGCCAAGACAGCTTTACAAATCCCATGGCTACATCTTCTCGGATTGCATCTTTTATAATCTATCGTAACTTTTATCTTTGTCTCTGGCATTAAATGCTAAACCATTAGGCCTTAATAATCTTTGATTGCCATTGGTTCATGTTTTTTGTCACGTTTCGGGTGTCTATGAGAAGTGGAACATGCTTTACTATCCATTCATAATCTATCTGGCTATGATCAGTTACTACAACAGCTGCGTCAATGCTTTGGAGTAGCTTCTCTGAAAGTGGTATTGATTTCAACTTAAAATAATACTTTCTGAAGGGAGGAAGTTTGGGTATAAAAGGGTCATGATATAATATGGTTGCCCCCTTTTTCTTTAAAAGATCCATGATAACAAGGGCAGGGGATTCACGTGCATCGTCTACATCCTTTTTATAGGCAACACCAAGGATAAGGATTTTAGATCCTTTTACACTCTTTCCGACTCTATTTAATGCATCTTGGATTTTACTAACCACAAAATATGGGACATGGACATTAATTTCACCCGCAAGAAATATGAATCTTGTTGTAAAATCATATTCCTGAGCCTTCCATGAAAGATAATAAGGGTCAATAGGAATACAATGACCACCCATTCCAGGGCCAGGATAAAATGGAGTAAACCCAAATGGCTTTGTACTTGCAGCCTCGATTACCTCCCATATATCTATTCCCATCCGATCCGCTAACATCTTTAATTCATTGACTAAAGCAATATTTACACTGCGATAAATATTTTCAAGAAGTTTTGTTAGCTCTGCGACCTTTGTTGAGGAGACAACAACAACTTCTTTGATGATCTGTTTATAAAGCAAAGATATAACTTCCTTGCAGAAGGGTGTTATTCCAGAAACAATTTTAGGGATATCCTTAGTGGTATATTTTTTGTTTCCAGGGTCTTCTCTCTCAGGAGAATAACCTAAGAAAAAATCCCTTCCAACTCTTAGGCCAGTTGACGCGAGTTTGGGCAAAATAAGCTCCTCAGTAGTACCTGGATAAGTAGTACTCTCAAGGACTACTATCTGTCCTTTCCTTAGATTCGATTTAATTAACTCGGTAGTGTTTTCTATGTATTGAAGATCGGGTTCCTTCTTTTCAGTAAGCGGAGTGGGAACACATATTAATATACAGTCTGGTCTTCTTAATTGATTAAAATCGTTAGTAACATCTAAATTGCCATTTTTTATAAATCTTCTTATAAAATCTTTAGGGATTGATCTTAAATAACTATTTCCCTTCTTTAGAATTTCAACCTTCTTTTCATCAATATCAAACCCTAAAACATTGAAGCCTTCTTCACAGAATCTTAAAACCAAAGGCAGGCCAACATAACCAAGGCCAATAATTCCAACAAGTATATCCTTTTTAATAATTCTTTCGATGATTTTTTTTGACATTATAAGAACTGATAAAATTATATTTTATAAAATTTTTTTATCCTATCAACTACAAACCTCTGTTGATTTTCTGTCAACTCTGGATAAACAGGCAAAGCTAATGTCTCTCGAGAAGCCTTTTCAGAATTGGGTAAATCTCCTTCTTTATATTTTAAGAAAGAATAACATTCTTGTAAATGTAAAGGAAGAGGATAGTATATATCTGTTCCTATACCTTCTTTTAATAAAAATTCTCTTAACATATCTCTTTGAGGGACACGAATCACATACTGATTAAATATATGCCTGTTATTATATTGAATTTTGGGAAGCTTGATAAGCTCTAAGATTGAAGGATTTTCATTGAATAAAAGGTTATAAAAGTTTGCCCTCTTTTGCCTCTCTTCAATCCATTTTTCAAGATATTTAAACTTTACAAGAAGTATCGCAGCCTGAATTGCATCGAGCCTGCTATTTACACCTATAAATTTATGAAAATATTTAGTCTTACTTCCATGAACTCTCAATATCTTAATCTTTTCGGCCAAATTAGGATTGTTTGTAACAACCATTCCTCCGTCTCCAAAACCACCCAGGTTCTTTGTAGGATAAAAAGAAAAACAACCCAAGTCACCCATTTGACCAGCCTTTTTGGCCTCACAATTAGAGTAAGGTTTATATAATGCCCCAATGGCCTGGGCCGCATCTTCAATTACATATATATTTTTCTTTTTTGCAATATCAAGAATTGGATTCATATCAGCGCACTGTCCGAAAAGATGGACAGGTATGATAGCCTTTGTCTTTGAGTTTATCTTTTCCTCAATCTTTGCTGGATCTATATTATATGTATCTGGGTCTATATCTACAAATACTGGTTTTGCTCCTGTTCGTGAAACAGAACCAGCAGTAGCAAAAAATGTAAAACTTGGGATAATCACCTCTTCTCCATACCCAATTCCCAGGGCTATTAATGCAAGTAAAATCGCATCTGATCCTGATGCAACACCTATTGCAAAATTAGTTTGGCAATATTTTGCAATAACACTTTCAAACTCTTCTACTTTAGGACCCAATATGAATTGTTGTGTTTTAAATACATCAGACAATGCCTGTTTAATTTCTTCTTCAAGCATTTGAAACTGTGTGTTTAATTCAAAAAAGGGAACTTTCATATACTCTTCCTTTTATCGAAATTTGAAAGATAAATTAAGATAAAATATATTAATAGTCAAGGAAAAATTTTAAGGCTATAATATTAACTATGATCGAAAAGATTAATCTTGACTCCATACATATAATTTTAGTAAGGCCAAAGTTTCCAGAAAATATTGGCTCAGTAGCAAGGGCAATGAAGAATATGGGTTTGAGTAGGTTAATAATTGTTAATGGCTGCTCACCTTTACATATAAATGCATACAAATTAGCCTCTGGAGCCTACGAAATCTTAGAAAGGGCTGAAGAATTCTTGACTTTAAAAGAGGCAATTTCAGATATGGGATTGGTTGTGGGTACAACTGCGAGGGAGGGGAAGGAAAGATATCCCCTTATTACACCAGATGATTTAGTAAAACGATTAATTCCAATTTCTAAAAATAATTTAGTTGGTCTCGTATTTGGTTCAGAAAGAGAGGGATTAACCAATAAAGAGCTCTCCTTGTGCCATCTCTATTCAAAGATACCAACTTCTGAGGCCTTTCCTTCTATTAACCTTTCGCAGGCAGTAATGATTTTTTGCTATGAACTTTTTAAATCAAAATCAAATATAACAAAAAAACCTAAAAAACTTGCACTATCTGAACAATTAGAAGGGATGTTTGAGCACATGGAGAGGACACTTTTAAATATTGGATTTTTAGAACCGAAAAATCCAAAGAGGATGATGAGGGTTTTAAGAAGAATTTTTGGAAGATCAGTAATGGACGAACGTGAAATTAGAATTATTCATGGGATATGGAGTAAGGTAGATTTACTTATCAAACAAAAGAGGAGTTAGGTGGTAAAAGAATTGACCACCCAGCTCCTGCTTCTATTTCTTTTCAATGAATGGTCTTAAAAGATCAATCGGAACAGGAAAGATCGTGGTGGAATTCTTCTCGGTTGCAACCTCAGTTAGTGTTTGAAGAAATCTTAGCTGTAGAGCAGCAGGATTTGCGCTTATAACATTTGCAGCTTGAGCCAATTTTTCGGCAGCCTGGAACTCACCATCAGCATGAATGATCTTGGCCCTTCTCTCCCTTTCTGCCTCAGCCTGTCGAGCAATAGCACGTCTCATCTCTTCAGGAAGGTCAACCTGTTTTGTTTCGACAAGTGTGACCTTTATTCCCCATGGTTCAGTATGACGATCCAGAATATCCTGAAGTTGCATATTTATCTTTTCTCTTTGGGCAAGTAATTCATCAAGTTCCATTTGACCCACTACACTCCGAAGGGTTGTCTGCGCCAATTGGGAAGTTGCATAATGGTAATTTGCAACTTCAACCACTGCCTTGCTTGGATCCACCACTCTATAATATACCACTGCATTAACCTTTATTGACACATTATCGCGTGTAATAACATCCTGCGGTGGTATATCAAGTGTAACAAGCCTAAGGTCAATTCTAATCATCTTATCAATTCCTGGGATAATGAAGAATATCCCTGGTCCTTTAGCTCCGATAAGCCTTCCAAGTCTGAGTATTACACCTCTTTCCCATTCTCTTAGTATTTTGATTGCCGAAGCAGCTAAAATAATTAAAAATATGATTAAAAAAACGATTCCGGATGGTAATCCTGTCACACCCATTTTATTCCTCCCCTTTCTTTTTTACTTGGAGTTTTAAATTCTTTACAGCAATCACCTCAACCTTTTCTCCTTTTTCAATAGGTTCATTACTATATGCATTCCAGAATTCCCCCCTGATGATAATCTTTCCTTCAGGATTGATTTCTGTACTTGCAACGCCAGTCTCACCAACAAGACCTTCCATTCCTGTTGTTGGTTTTTTCATCCGTGCACGCACAGCCATAGTAATAGCAAATATAAAGAACGCAGCACTTACTATAACTGCAGGAATTATAACACTTAATGAAATCCTCATATACTCAGCCGGGCTTTCTATGAGCATCAGTGAACCTAAGAAGAGAGAGATTATTCCCCCTATAGCAAGAAGGCCATGGCTTACAACTTTGATTTCGGCTATAAATAGTATAATTGCGAAAATGATAAGGGCAAGCCCTGCAAAGTTTATTGGAAGCATCTGAAGGGCATAAAATGCAAGGATAAGAAATATTCCACCAACCACCCCTGGTAAGATTGCCCCTGGATTCGACAATTCGAAAAATATTCCGTATATCCCTAACATTAATAATATATACGCAATTGTAGGGTTTGATATTACGTCCAGTAACCGATAGCGCCAGCTCATCTCCAGTGATCTTGGTTTTACTCCTTTTGTTGAAAGGGTTCGAGATACTCCATCAAATTTAATTACTTTCCCATCTATTTTTGTAAGAAGATCATTCAAATCAGGACTTATAAAGTCAATAACATTCTGTCTTAAAGCCTCTTCCTCCGTTATAGATACACTTTTACGGACTGCCTTTTCAGCCCAGTCAACATTTCTACCCCTTGTTTTCGCAATTGTCTTTATATAAGAAACCGTATCATTAACGATCTTTTCACTCATGGTTTTACTTTCTTTCCCTTCTCCAAGGGTAACGGGGTGGGCTGCTCCTATATGTGTGCTCGGTGCCATAACGGCAATATGTGCCGAAAGTGTTATAAAAACACCTGCAGAAGCTGCCCTTGCTCCACTTGGTGAGACATATACTATTATCGGAATATTAGCAGTAAGGATCTTTTTTACTATGCTCCGCATCGAGTCCATCAATCCACCTGGTGTATCAAGTTGAATAATTAGACACTGGGCATTGTTGTTTATCGCCTTATCAATCGACTCCGTGATAAACCTTGCTGTAGCAGGGTTTATTATACCTTCTACTTCAATGATATAGACAGGTTGCTTTTCTTGGGTAAGACCATAGATTCCAAAGCCCAGAAAAAGAAGAAGAAAGCCAAATGAAAAAACTTGGATAAATCTTTTTATACGAAAGTTCCCATTCATAACCAATTTAAAAATATCTTAAAAAAAAATTATTGTCAAATTTTTTGTTTTCTGGTTTTCTTCCATTGAGGCATTAAAACTCTATTTCTCATAGCCCTTGTAGATTAGTTACTAATATCGCATAATTTTCTTAGTTTTATAAGTGAGAATAATAATTTTTATTATGGATATTAATTCAACAGAGATATTAACAGCAATCAGATCTGTTAAAATAGCCTCAAAAGCCTGCGAGAAGATAAGAAAGGAATTAAATTCCATTAAATCAGTTCTAAAGGATGATAAAAGTCCAATTACTATCGCAGACTATTGTTCACAGGCTATTATATGCAATATTTTAAAAACAACATTTCCAAACGATAATATTATTGCCGAGGAAGACTCCAGCCAATTAAGAAGCCCTGAAAATTTATCTATACTTGAGCAAGTTACTTATTACGTAAATCTTTTTTTCCCAGATGTAACTCCTAAAGAAGTATGTTCCTGGATTGATTTTAGCTCAAAAACCATCACTGATCGATTCTGGACCTTAGATCCAATTGATGGAACGAAAGGGTTTTTGAGGGGCGATCAATATGCAATTGCATTAGCCCTTGTAGAAGAAGGAAAGGTTAGTTTAGGAATACTTGCATGTCCAAATCTTTATTTAAATAGAGATTTATCAAAAGAAAAAAGAGGCTGTCTCTTTTTAGCATCTAAGGGTAAAGGGGCAATCCAGATGGAGATAGATGGAGAAAAGAAGGATTTAATTTCAGTTTCAAAAATAGATGATATAAGAGATGCCATCTTTACAGAGAGTTTTGAGTCCTCTCATTCGGATCATGACTTCCATGAAAGATTAGCTAAGAAATTGAATATTTACAAACCATCTATAAGGATGGATAGCCAGGCGAAATATGGAATCGTAGCCCGAGGGGATGCATCTTTTTATATTCGCATCCCTTCAAAGAAGGGTTATAAAGAAAAGATATGGGATCATGCCGCTGGATCAATAATAGCAGAGGAGGCTGGAGGAAAAGTAACAGACATCTTTGGAAATCCTTTAGACTTCTCTTCTGGGGTAGAGCTAATAAAAAATTATGGTATCCTTGTCAGTAATGGTATTTTACATCCAATGATCTTGAAAGCATTAGCGGATATATAAATTTTATTTGGGGAGGTTATAAATGCAAAAAGATTTTTCAGATGTAGTATCATTAGAGATTCCTGATGATTGTGTATTGATTTCTGTGGGGCTTCCTGGTAGCTGGAAAAGCCCGGTGACAGAGGAGATATCAAAGATGAAAGGGTTTGAAATACTTCGCTCAGATATAATTAGACTGGAGGTACTAAAAGGTGAGGATATATTTGATAACAGGGTAGCATCTGACCTTGAAAAAAGGAAGAGGGTATATGATGAGATGTTTAGAAGGGCTGAAGAAATTATAGAGAATACTAAAAAGGGGTTAATCCTTGATGCAACCTTTTTTACTCAGGAACTTAGGGCAAAGGCAGCAGAAATTGCATCCAAGGCCCATAGACCATTTGTAATCTTAGAATGTGTCTGTTCTGAGGGAAGGTCTATAGAAAGAATTTTAAAGAGAACAAAAGAGAATTACGAATCTAATGCTTTAACTCGAGAAGCCTATCTAAATAACAAGGCCCTATTTCAACCTGTGGATTTAGATGATTTAAAAAAACATTATAAAGAGTTACCCCTGATCCACATCAAAATTGATACTGAATATGATTCACCCTCACAGTGGAAGGTAATAAAAATTGAAAAAAGATAAAAATATGAATATTCACTTTTTAAAAAAGGCACTCCTCAACCCAGAAATCTATCCAGATAAGCCAGATAAAATAAGGTTTATTGAGACACATATTTCTATACTTTTTTTTACGGGTAACTATGTTTATAAGTTAAAAAAACCTGTAGACTTTGGCTTTTTGGATTTTACTACACTTGAAAAAAGGAGATTTTTTTGTGAACAAGAAATAATTCTAAATCGTAGACTTTCTCCAGATATATATTTGGGAGTTATAAAGATAACATACGATGGAAAAAAGCTCTCTTTAGATGGTTCAGATGAGATTGTTGAATATGCAGTTAAAATGAGACAGATTCCTGAGGAACTTTTAATGAATAGACTTCTAAAGGAAGGGAAGGTTACCCCGGATATGATTGAGGCAGTCTCTAAAAAATTGGTTAGATTTTATCTCTCAGCGGAAACAAACGATGAAATTAAGGGATATGCAAAACCTGAGCGTATTAAACAAGATACAGATGAAAACTTCGAGCAAACTGAGAAATATATCAATATCACAATAGAAAAAGATATTTATAAAAAAATTAAAGAAAAGACAGACGCCTTTTTAAAAGAAAAGGGTGATATGTTCTATGAAAGGATAAATGATAATAGAATTAGGGATTGCCATGGAGACCTGAGACTTGAACATATCTTTTGGGGAGAAGAGATCTCAATTTTTGACTGCATAGAATTCAATAAAAGATTTCGCTATACAGATGTAGCTGCCGATATAGCATTTCTTTCTATGGATCTTGATTATCATGAAAGAGAAGACCTAAATCGCCCTTTAATCGAGACCTATATAGAAGGATCTGGTGATTATTCAATAAGAAAAATCCTTGACTTCTATAAATGTTATAGGGCTTATGTAAGGGGGAAGGTTGAAAGTTTTCGTCTGGATGATTTAAGTATTCCAGATTATGAAAAGCGAGATGCCCAAGAAAGGGCAAAAAGATATTTTAATCTTGCCTTCAATTATTCAAAAAATTTTTAATAACCATATTAAATATGAATCACCTCTTTCTAACGGCCTTTAAAAAACGTAAACTTTTTAATTGACTTAATGACAATAGTTTTATAAATTGATAGTGAGAGGGTAAAAAATGGATGAAAAGTCTTTAAATCCTGAATATATAGAGGCAATTTGTAAAGCCGTAAATCACTGTCCATATTTTTCACTCTTATCAATGGAGATAAAAAGTCTCGATTGGGGTAGTTGCCTCTTAGAGATGGAAATCAAAGAGAAACATCTTCAACCATTTGGCGCTGTCCATGGAGGAGCAATCGCCTCCCTTATAGATGCAGCAGCTTTCTGGGCTTCTTTCCCCCAAGTTGAAGATGGAAAAGGACTTACTACTGTTGAGGTAAAGGTAAACTATCTCTCTCCAGTTCAAAATGGAAAGTTGTTTGCACTGGGCAAATGCATAAAGATGGGTAAAACTATTGCACTTGGAGAAGTTATTGTAAAGAATGAGAAAGAGAAACTGATAGCCCATGGCACCTCTACAATGATGATAATACAAAATATTCCAATAAAAGGATATGAGAATCTGCCACCTAAGAGATGATAGTAAAAAAATTTATTAAAGGAGGTTAATAAAAATGGAAGAGAAAAAGGTTGGTGAGGTAATTAAATTCTTTGGAAAGATCAGTGTAGCTGCAATCAGGCTTTCAGAAGGTTCATTGAAGGTAGGTGATAAAATACATATATTAGGTCATACTACTGACTTTACACAAACAGTAGACTCGATGCAGATTGAAAATAAAAATGTTCAAGAGGCAGGACCTGGGGCTGATATTGGAATAAAGGTAATTGATAAGGTAAGGGAGCATGATGTTGTCTACAAGGTCATTGAATGAGGGGATATTTTCTAAAAGAAATTTTTATAAGGTGAATAGTTGCAATATTTGTCGAAGGGAAGTGGAGAATCTGTCACAGTCTCTTCCAATATGTATCGATTGTTTACGTTCAGGCAAAAGGGAGGCTTTACCCTTTATTGAAGAAGTCCATAATAAATCACGGACTCCCTTTGGTTTGGTAAGTAAACCACCTCGAGAAAAGACCGGAGTTTTATGTGAGATATGCATAAATCATTGTAAAATTTCAGAGGATGGATGGGGATATTGTGGATTAAGGACTCAAAAAGAGGGGATAATAAAAGGGGTGTCTTCTCAAGAGGGCAATTTAAGTTGGTATTATGATGGTTTACCAACTAATTGTGTAGCTGATTGGGTTTGTCCGGGTGGAACAGGATCTGGTTATCCAAAATTTTCAAACACAAAAGGACCAGAATATGGTTTTAAAAATTTAGCTGTATTTTATCATGGTTGTTCATTTGACTGTCTTTTTTGCCAGAATTGGACGCATAAGAAAAGGATTAAAGACAGAGACAGGATTAGTCCAAAAGAATTGGCAGATGCGGTTGATGAAAAGACAAGCTGTATATGTTATTTCGGTGGAGATCCCACCCCACAACTCCCTCATGCAATTGAGGCGTCAAAAAGGGCGATTGAGTTATCAAAGGGGAAAATACTAAGAATATGTTGGGAAACAAATGGATCAATGACCCCCTCATTTTTAGAGGAGATGACAGAACTTTCTCTAACTTCTGGAGGATGTATTAAGTTTGATATCAAAGCATTCAATGAAAACCTCCATATAGCACTTTGCGGTGTCTCAAATAAAATGACAAAGAGAAATTTTTCATGGGTAGCCCAATGGATTGATAAAAGACCAGAACCACCTTTGCTTATTGCAAGCACATTGCTGATACCTGGCTATATTGATGAAAATGAAATAAGAGATATCTCAAAATGGATAGCATCTATTAACCCTGAGATTCCATATTCACTTTTAGGATTCTACCCACAATTCATTTTTAAAGATCTTCCTACTACATCACGGGCTTTTGCATTTAAATGTAAAGAGATTGCAGAAAAGGAAGGTTTAAGAAGGGTAAGAATTGGGAATTTACATCTATTAAGCTAATGGTTAATTGATAATATGAGAACAGGAGTTATTAATCTTCCCCTCCATTATGGCAAGGCACCATCCTGGCTTTTTAACAGGATGAAGAGGCTTTCAAAAGAAATTATAATTTTTATTATAGATAACTATGGAACAGAGGAATTACTTTTTAGATTATCAAATCCATACTGGTTCCAAGCCTTTGGATGTGTGCTTGGATTTGATTGGCATTCGAGCGGATTGACAATCACTGTCTGCGGTGCAATAAAAGAGGGTATTAAAGGAATTGAGAAAGAGCTTGGATTCTTTGTAGCAGGAGGAAAAGGTAAGGCATCAAGAAAAACACCTATAGAAATAGAGGAGATTTGTAATAAAACTTCAATAAATGGAAATTCATTGATTTATGCAAGTAAGATCTCTGCGAAGGTAGATAGCGCGGCATTACAGGATGGATATCAGCTTTATCATCATAGCATCTTTTTTGATAGAGAAGGTTTATGGGCCATCATACAGCAAGGAATGAATGAAGAAACCCGTTTTGCAAGAAGGTATCATTGGTTTAGCCGTGGCCTAAAAGACTTTGTATGTGAACCTCATTGGGCTGTGTGCTGTGATGAAATAAAGGAGGCCCTGAACTTAGTGGCATTAGAAAGTGAGTCGACAAGAAAGGCCATAACGGAATCATCTCATGAAAAACCAATTTTTTTAATAGATCAAATAAAAAAGTTAAAAGGAATCTTTCTGAGCAAAGACCATTCAATCCCTATGGAAGAGATCCGTCTCGAGAGATTAGATAAGGTATTTAATCAAATCTATGAAAGTCAACCTGAGAATTTTGAAAAATTACTCGGGATAAAGGGTGTTGGGCCGAAGACTATTCGCTCTCTTTCTCTAATATCTGAACTTATTTTTGGCACTAAGCCCAGTTTTAAAGACCCAACGAAATTCAGTTTCACCCATGGTGGCAAGGATGGTCATCCATATCCAGTGGATAAAAAGCTTTATGACCAAAATATCGAAATATTAAAAGATGCAATTGATAAGGTTAAATTGGGTGATAGAGATAAAATGGAGGCTATTCGAAGACTAAAAGTTCTAAGTAAATTTGTCCTTTAGTAATATATCAAAGGAATACTAAGATATGCGGTTTATTGCAGACTTTCATATCCATTCAAAATATAGTAGGGCAACAAGCAAGGACATGGAAGTAGAATCGCTTGCCAAATGGGCAAAAAAGAAAGGGATAACCTTGCTTGGAACAGGAGACTTCACACATCCAACCTATTTTGCTGAATTGAAGTCAAAATTAGAGCCGTTAGGCAATGGCCTTTTCAAATTAAAGACACTGGATATAGATGTATATTACATCTTAACTACTGAGGTAAGTAATGTATATCCACAGGATGGAAAGGTTAGAAGAATCCATAACATTATATTTGCTCCAAGTTTTGATGTTGTAGAAAAGATCAATTTAAAACTGGGAAATCTTGGAAAACTTTCATCAGATGGAAGACCCATTTTTGGCTTCTCATCAAAGGAATTGGTAAAGATAATCCTTGACATATCTTATGACTGTTTGATCGTTCCTGCCCATGCCTGGACACCATGGTTTTCTATCTTTGGTGCAAATTCAGGATTTGATTCAATTGAAGAATGTTTCGGCGAAATGTCAAAATATATCTCGGTTATTGAAACCGGATTATCATCAGATCCTGAAATGAACTGGAGACTTTCATCGCTTGATAAAATCACATTAATTTCAAATTCAGATGCACATTCACCAAATCGAATAGGGAGAGAAGCAAATGCCTTTGATTGTGAATTAAATTATAAAGATATTATTGAAGCATTGAGAGAAAAAGATAGAAAAAGGTTTCTCTTTACAATTGAATTCTTTCCAGAGGAAGGTAAATATCACTTTGACGGGCATAGAAATTGTGGGGTAATATTTTCGCCAAAACAGACCCGTAGCCATAAATATATATGCCCTAAATGTAATAAAAAGTTAACTATAGGGGTAATGCATCGTGTGGAAGAGCTTTCTGATCGACCTGAAGGATATATTCCCAAAAATGCTATCCCATCTATCCATATTATTCCACTTGAGGAGATCATCGCAGAGGCAACAGGTTATAATGTAGGAACAAAGGCTGTTGAAATGGAATATGAAAGATTGATCGAAAGAGGTGGTTCTGAATTTAAAATACTTCTGGATTTATCACCTGAAGAACTCATCTCATTTGTTCCTCCAAGAATTTTAGAGGGGATAATAAGAATGAGACAAGGAAAAGTATCCATTGTCCCTGGACATGATGGAGTTTACGGTAAGATAAGTATTTTCCCCAAAGGGGAAATTGAAGAAAAGGGACAGATGAAGCTTTTTTAGGATTGATTTTATGATAAAGGTTGGATGTTGTGGTTTCAGTGTCTCAAAAAAGATATATTTTAAATATCTTTCTTTAGTTGAAATCCAACAGACTTTTTATCAACCTCCGAAAGTAGAGACAGCTAAAAAATGGAGAGAGGAGGCACCGATAGGTTTTGAATTTACTTTAAAGGCCTGGCAATTGATTACCCATGAACCCTCAAGCCCGACGTATAGAAGATTAAAGATAAATATAAAAGATGAGAATAAGAAAAACTATGGCTTTTTTAAGAATACTGATGAGGTTCATGAAGCCTGGCAGAAAACAAAACATTTTGCAAAGGCCTTAGGGGCAAAGATCATTGTATTTCAATGTCCAGCAAGCTTTAATCCAACAGATGAAAACATAAAGAATATTAAATCGTTTTTTAAAAAGACAGAAAGAGAGGATTTAATTTTTATATGGGAACCAAGGGGCCAGTGGAAGATGGATCAAATTGAAAGAATTTGTAAAGAATTAAATCTATATCCATGTATTGATATTTTCAATTATAATCCCCCTAAAGGGGATTTTCTTTATTTACGCTTGCATGGTAAAACAGGTTATAGATATAAATATTCTAATGATGATTTGATGAAAATAAAGAAAACTGCTGAATCGTATCCACAAGCCTATATCTTATTCAATAATGTTAATATGTATGAAGATTCACTTAAAATGATGGAGATATTAAATAATTAATAATCCGGATTTATATTTGGGAAATAAATCAGATTTAATTATTTACACAATAGGGACAAGTAATAGGACTTTTGAGGAATTTTTAGATATAATTGCGAAGTATGGAATTAAAAGCATTGTTGATGTAAGAAGTTTTCCAACGAGTAAATTTTTTTATTTTAAGAAAGAATATCTTGAAAAGAATCTCCCAGAAAGGGGTATAATTTACAATTTTTTAGGTAAAGATTTGGGCGGATTTCGAAAAGAGGGTTATATAAATTATAAGACTACTGAATCATTTGTCAGAGGTGTGCAAAAATTAGAAAATATTGCAAAAGATTTAAAGACAGCATTCTTTTGTGCAGAAAGATTCCCATGGAAATGTCATAGAAGGTGGATTTCTGAAGAGTTGTCAAAAAGAGGATGGAAAGTAATCCATATAATAGATAAAGAAAAAATATGGGAACCGAAAAATTAAATCTGAATAACAAAATTTGAAAGGAGGAATTGTCAGGATGGAGATAAGAAAGGTTTGGTTATTAATTTTGTCAATGATGTTTTTTTTAGTAGGTGAGTCTATTTATGGGCAAGAAACAAATGATAGTCTTACTCTGGAAGAATGCATCAAGATTGCTCTTGAAAAGAACCTTCAAATCCATTCAGCCATGCAAGGGGTCATAGGTGCAGATTTCAGAAGGAAGCAAGCTTTAACAAATTTCTTCCCCCAATGGACTATGCAATATAGTGCCACAGGATATAATAGTCCAACCTCAGTTGGTTTTACAACCCTGGGTGGAACAAGTCGTGATGTTCATAATTTTAATACTTCGATCACTCAATCACTATTTGCTGGAGGTTCGATTCTGGCCAATTATAGATTAGAGAAGTTGGGGGTTGATATTTCTAAAACAGATGTTGAAACAATAAAGAGGGATATAATCCTTGATGTAAGAGAAGGTTATTTTAATATTTTAAGGGCAGAAAAATTTCTCACTGTAGCACAACAACAGGTTAAACAATTTGAGGCGCAGTTGGAAGTAACGAAGGCCTTTTTCGATGTAGGGATTGTCCCAAAAAACGATGTCCTCCAAGCAGAGGTAAAACTCGCCAATGCAAGACAGGCATTAATAAAGGCAGAAAATGATCTCGCACTCGCGAAATCATCATTTAATATTCTTTTGAGAAGGGATATCGATGCCCCCTTAAAAATTAAGGATATACTTGAATATAAACCGTTTTCGATTGGTTTTGAAGAATCCGTTAAAGAAGCACTTAGAGAAAGGCCAGAGATAAAAAATGCTGAACTTAAGATTGAGCAGGCTAATGAGAATGTGAAGGTTGCCAAAGGGAGTTTCTTTCCCACGATTACACTCTCTGGCAATTATTTAAGGACCTCTGATGAGCCGAGTCTTATGGGAGATTTAAGAAGTGAAAGATGGACTGTTCAGGCATTAGCTACATTCACTATCTGGGATTGGGGTAAAAGGGCTTATAAGGTGGGAGAGGCAAAGGTAAAAGTTACTCAGGCACAAGATTCTAAGACCCAATTGGTAGAAGGCATTATTTTAGAAGTAAAAAATGCATATTTGAATATGTTAGTTGCCGAAAAGAACATATCTGTTGCCGAAAAGGCAATCGAACAGGCAGAAGAGAATCTAAGAATGAACGAAGAAAGATATAAGTATCAAGTAGCCACAGCAACAGATGTCCTCGATGCGGTAACCCTCTTAACTCAGGCAAGGGTAAATTATTATGGGGCACTTAGTGATTTTAATATTGCTAAAGCGAGGTTAGAGAGGGCAATGGGAAGGTTGTTTCCTTAAAAAGGCATAATTTTTGCTAAAATTTATTTTATTGATATAATAATTTCTTTTATGATAAATTTTATTTCACTTATGAAAATTTTCATTACGTTTTTTATATTTTTTCTACAACTTTTAATAATTTCACAAACTTATGGTGGAATATATCGTTATGAAGATGAAAATGGTGTTATATATTTTACCAATTGTCCACAAGACCCTAAATTTAAACTCTTTATAAAAGAAAGCAGGGAAGATGTAGAAAATGAAGATAATACTTTAAATTATAACCACAACCTTTCGAAAATTAATGATAAATTTGACCACTTAATATACGAATTTTCAAAAAAATATCAAGTAGAATTTGCTTTAATTAAGGCCATGATCCAAGCCGAATCAGGATTTAATCCATATGCTATCTCAAAAAAAGGTGCGATGGGACTTATGCAACTAATGCCCGAAACTGCTATTAGAATGAATATCTCTAATGTATTTAATCCAAGAGAGAATATTGAAGCTGGAGTCCGTTACTTTAAATACCTTCTTTCTCTTTTTAACAATGATATAAGGCTTTCTTTAGCCGCTTATAATGCCGGTGAAAAGATTGTTTCTGAATTAAAAACCATCCCTCCTTATAATGAAACAATAGATTACATAAGAAGGGTTTTAAATTACTATCAATTTTATAAGCCAAAACTAATGCAGATAAATATTGAAAACACAACTAAGTAATCTTATTATTATTCTATCCCTTTGCTTTTTCCTATTTATGGAAAAACTTAGCCGTCAACAGATACTAAGTCTCCCAAATGGGATAACAATTATAAGGATCGGTGCGATTCCAATAATCATCATTCTTTTGTTCTATATTAACGGGGGATATTCGATAATTACATCTCTACTTTTTCTATTAGTAGCATTAACTGATACCCTGGATGGTTATATTGCGAGAAGACGAGAATTGGTTACCACTCTTGGAAAATTTTTAGACCCACTTGCAGATAAGCTACTTATAGTATCGTCTTTGATTGCTTTAGTTCCAACAAGAGGAATTCCAACATGGATGGTTATAATAATTGTTGGAAGAGAAATTGCTATTACAGGATTAAGAGGTATAGCTGTATCCCAAGGAATTGTTATAGCGGCGAGTTCTTTAGGCAAATATAAAACTGTATTTGAAGTTGCATCAATATTCTTTCTTGTATTAAATGGTAATTATTTCTTCTTAGATTTTCGACAAATAGGGATTGGGCTACTTTGGGTTGCATTGGTTATTGCATTGATTTCAGGGTTAGACTATTTCAGGAAGTTTTTTAAAGAGATAACAATTTAACGAGACCTCTGAAAAACTATTTAAAAACCATTTCATAAATGGGGAGGTGGGGTGAAAAAGCCTTCAAGCGGATACCTTTTATATATTAGCACTATTGATTAATTCCCTTAAAATAATTGTGTTCTTCTTAAGCGATTGTTAGCAATTTAAACATTAAAAGCCCGCATTCGAAGGATTTTGAACCCTATTTCCCCAGTCTTTCAAAGACTTTTTCGGAAGTCTCTTAACAAACTATTGACAATAGAGTTTAAATCCATTAATTTATTTAATGGCGGGAATAACTCAGCGGTAGAGTGCAACCTTGCCAAGGTTGAAGTCGCGGGTTCGAATCCCGTTTCCCGCTCCAGTAGGCGGCATAGCCAAGCGGTAAGGCGACGGTCTGCAAAACCGTTATTCTCCGGTTCGAATCCGGATGCCGCCTCCAAAAGATTTAAACCTTATAAACTTTACAAAGCATTCCAGAAATTGGTCCCCCGCCAAACCCTGACGAATCATTGTAACCCATAGGTATAGTGAGATTACAATTAAGTTCCCAAATTCCATAATTATGTGGTGATCTTCCTTCTGTTTCTGGTAACCACCAGGCATGGGTAACCATGACCATCTTGGGATGAACTATGGGAGTGAGTTTTGCTTTCCTTTTAAAACGGCCCATTGTTCCTTCAATCCATACCCAATTTCCATTCTCAATATTTAATGATTTTGCAGTTTCTGGATGTATTTCCACAATAGGATCAGGATCAAGGGCCCTTAACCATGGTATCTGCCTATGCTCACTATGAAAGAGGACAGGAGAGCGTCTTCCTGTCATCATGATTAAGGGATACTTTTTCCATATCTCAGGGGTCTTAATTGGGCTTTCAGGTTCTATCTCCCTATAATTGGGTAGTGGGTCATATCCCCATTTCTCATAGTTAGTACAATAAAGTTCAACTTTTCCTGTAGGTGTTCTGAAGCCTGGCTTTTTATCTGAGCGAAGTAGCCCAGATTCATATCTCCTATATGGTGTGCTTCCACATGGATGACCTTTTGGGGCAAGATCCCATACTTTTTCAGAAAGGGTTTCAAATGTATAACCTGATGGTCTCATCCTGTCTGTCAACATCTCTTTAACATCTTTCCATGGGACAGCATCTGGATTAAGCCTTTTTGCAAGTGTAAAGTTTATCTCCCAATCTGATTTACATTCAGGAACATCTATAACCTTTCTAATAATGTTGAGCGGACCACCAATACAATACAATGAATCCTTTTCCGGAAAGGAAGAGGCAGGAAGAACCACGTCAGCTAAAAGTTGTGCAGTTGGGGTCATAAAAAGGTCTACTACAACTATGAAATCAAGTTTTTTACAAGCCTCATAATGACGCCTCATATCTTGTGCCTGATTGGCAAGAAAGTTATTTGCCTGTATCCATAGCCCATGAATAGGATAGGGCTTTCCTGTTTCCATCTGCTCAATAATTGTATCTTCTTGGGCCCATGCACGAAAATTCTTAACAAGTGGATATTTATCAGCTCCGATCCTTTTTTGACTTAATTTCCAGTGAAGATCTGCACCATAAAGCTGAATTACCTCTTCTGTTGAATATGGATAGGTCGTTACAGCATAGGCTGATCGACAAATTACATTTCCGCCCGGAACATCGAGATTTCCAGTTATCGCAATCAGTCTGTGAATATTCATGATAACCTGATTCCCTTCAGGATTCCCTTCGACCGGACGTCCGATTTCTATGCATGAAGGTCTATTTTCTGCATACATTCTTGCAGCTCGTATGATCTTCTCTTCAGGAACCCATGATATTTCAGATGCCCATTTAGGGGTAAATCTTTGAACCCTCTCTGCCATTTGGTCGAATCCATAGCACCACCTCTCGACAAAATCCTTGTCATACAAACCTTCATTTATAACTACATTAAGGAAGGCTAAAGCTAATGCCCCATCTGTTCCAGGTCTCGGTTGAAGCCATATTTCGGCCCTTGTTGCTTCCCATGTACAACGGGGATCGATTACTATTAATTTAGTCCCCCTTTTCATTATATCTATGAACCAATGGCCTGACCAGTAATGATCTACACATCCTCTATTCAATGTTGAGCCCCAACTGATTGCTACTTTTGGAGGTATCCAATCTGGGTCTTCATATCTTTTGGGAAAGAATTGGGCTGCATCAGGAAATGTGAATTCACCTTGAATGACATAACCTGCTGCCAATTGCGGTGTAAAACAGGAATGTCCTGATAAGCCAAGCATAGTCCAGTTTGGACTTCCATATGCATAGGCTAAAAGCGTTATCATTCCTCCAACATCACGGCCCGTTCCTTGTGTAAATATTACAGATTCGGGACCATATTTTTCAGCAATTTCACGCAAATGTTTTTCACAGATATCAAATGCTTCGTCCCAGGAGATTTTTTCCCACTTTCCTTCTCCTCTTTCCCCAACTCTTTTAAGTGGATATCTTAAACGATCAGGGTGATAGATATATTGAGTCAAAGCCAGGGCTCTTGGACAGAGTCTTCCTTGGTACCAAGGATGTTCATCCATTCCTTCAATCTTTATAACCTTTCCATCTTTTACATGAACCTCTACTCCGCAACCTCCATGGCAGCCAGGTCCTGCAGACCATGCCCCCATCTTATATATCTTTACATCTTTGGAATTTTCGACCATTTTTCAACCTCCACTAAATTTTTATTATTTATCTTGAATAAAGAACAGCTCTTGGCATCTTTTCCATCAATTTAACAAGTTCTTCAAGGGTCCCTGAATATATACACCAGGCCTGACAATGCTTTACACAGGCTGGGCGTTCACCTTTTTTAGTCCTATTGACACAAAGGTCACAAAACTCTGTGGGGAAAGGTACATAATCAATTCTGATACTATCAGGTTTCGCAGGATCCATGAAAACCTTTTCGTCAACCTTTATTCCCCATTTCCCATCTGGATAATTATGTTCTTGCTGACATGCTACTACACACGACTGACATCCTGTGCAATATTGATAATCGATCAGTAATCCTCTTCGAGCCATTCTTCACTCCTTTCAATATTTAAAATTTTCTTTACTCTACATCGAAGAATTCATCTTGTCAAGTTAAATTCCAGGGGTAATAAAATAGGATTGACGCTAATCTGACCATCTGTTAGAATTTTTCATAATAAAGTATAAATCGACATGATCTATTTTTAGGAGATTTTTATATATGAGATTAAAAGATAAAAAGGCAATTGTTACAGGTGCAGGTCAAGGAATAGGAAGAAGCATTGCCCTTAAGATGGCCCAAGAAGGGGCTGATATAGTTATTGTTGAAATCAATCCTGAGACAGGTAGTAAAACATTTAAAGAAGTAAAAGATCTTGGGAGGGATGCTATTTTAAAGGTAGTCGATGTGGCTAAGTCATTAGATATACAGATTATGGTGAAAGAAGTCTTAGAAAAATGGGGAAGGATTCATATTTTAGTTAACAATGCAGGTTTCGATAGAGGAGCAACTCTCTTAAAAGTTAAAGAGGAGGATTGGGACGCGGTTTTAGATGTTCATCTAAAAGGGACGTTAAATTGTATCCAGGCAGTTGCTCCGCACATGATTGAAAATCGTTATGGTAAGATTATTAATATTTCTTCTATATATGGAAAGACTGGGGGTATCGCTGCTATAAGTTACAGTTCAGCAAAGGCTGGTATAATAGGCTTAACAAAAAGTGTCGCAAAAGAATTGGGTCGTTATCAAATAAATGTGAATGTGGTTTTACCAGGATTAGTTTTAACCCCAACTATTTCAAAAATGGCTGAGAAGTATAGAAATATGATTATAGAAAACACACCACTAAGAAGAATAGGGCAGCCAGAAGAGATTGCCAATGTTGTATCATTTTTGGCATCTGATGAAGCGGGCTTTATGACAGGCGCTACGGTAGAGGTTTCAGGTGGTTGGAGTATGTAGATAGATTTTTAGTAAAATTAAATTTTGTGAGGGATAAAAATGAATGAAATAGAGAAAGAAAGGGAAAGATGGAGAAAAGAGGCAAGAGAGGTAGCTCAAGATTTTGTATCAAAAAGGGCAAAGGAAATCGATGATAATGGTGAGTTTCCATGGGATATTGTTGAGACATTTTCCAAAAAAGGTTTTTTGAGCCTCCTCATTCCAAAGGAATATGGAGGAATGGATGCAGATATTACATCCTTTTGCATTGTCGTAGAAGAGATTGCTCGATATTGTGCATCTTCATCGCTATTAGTAATTGTTCAAGCTGTTGGTACACTACCTGTTGTCTTTGGTGGTAATGAAAGCTTAAAGTCGTTTTGCCTTAAAAAATTGGCAAAAGAAAAAGCTCTTATAAGCTTCTGTCTTACAGAACCTGATCATGGATCAGATGCTGCATCTATTCGAACAAAGGCTGAATACAAAGGGGATCATTATTTAATAAATGGCAGGAAATGTTTCATCACAAATGGCGGGGTTTCGGATTTTTACACGGTATTTGCAACAACCAATCCTGGTAAAAGGATAGAAGGAATTATTGGATTTGTAATTGAAAAGGGAACCAATGGTCTCATTGTTGGAAAGGAAGAAAACAAGATGGGCTTTAGAGGTTCTAACACAACAGAGGTTATTTTAGAAAATGTAAAGGTTCCAATAAACCAATGTCTTGGTCAAGAAGGCACAGGATGGTGGTTAATGATGAGGACTCTAAACCGTTCAAGGCCAGCAATTGGTGCTCAGGCTGTAGGATTGGCTGAAGGAATCTTGGATTATTTAATAGAGGTTTCAAAAGACAGGGATTGGTTTGAAAAAGGATCTGATGAATATGGAATCAAACTTAAATTAGCTGATATGGCAATTAAGATTGAAGCAGCAAAGGCACTTGTTTATAAGGCAGCAGAGGTAATGGATGAGAAAGTAAAAGGAACACCTGTCCAAATCTTCTCTTCAATGTCTAAATACTTTGCCTCTGATGTTGCAATGCAAATTGCAATCGATGCAGTTCAACTTTTAGAATGGCAAGGAATTACAAAAAAACATCCTCTTGAACGGATGATGAGAGACGCAAAGTTGATTCAAATATTCGAAGGAACAAATCAGATTCAAAGAATGGTTGTTGCACATACATTGCTGAAATAGTTCATTATAGTGAACAATTTTATTTTAAAAAAATTAAAAAATGTCTTGACAAAAAAATAATTATAGTATAAATAAGTAATAACAAGGTTTATTAAAAATTATCTTTAATAAAATAAGTTCATCCCATTGAACATAAGAAAGGAGGTAATTATGGTAATTGAAGAAAAAAGGCCTTCAACCGCTGAACAACTACGTGCGACTCGAACCTATGGACAAGTAAGGTGTCACAATCCAAGCTGTATGGGAAGAATTACACCTGAACCTGGAGCAAAGCAGGTAAAATGTCCCCGTTGTGGAATGGAATGGAGAATATTCTGGATAAAACCAGGCTTCCCACGTATCAGAGGTCCTGTCTGGGATGTGGATACTAAAATAGCAGAGGAAGCCTTTGCAAAAAAAATGAAGGAGGAAAATAAAGATGGCTCTGAATAGAAAGATAGCATATATTGATTTATCTACTGGTAAAATAGAAATAAAACCTATTCCTATTGAGGTAAGAAAGAAATTCTTAGGTGGAAGGGGATTAGATGCATATCTTTTGTACAATCACACAAAGAAGGGTATTGATCCCCTTGGACCAGAAAATGTATTAATAGTAAGCGGCGGGATATTAACAGCCACGTTGGCTTCTGCCACTTCAAGATGTCATGTTATGGCTAAGTCTCCATTGGGAGGGATGCTTGGAAGCTGTAACATGGGTGGGTTTTTTACTCCTGAGCTTGCATGGGCTGGATTTCATCACCTTGTTATAAAGGGAAAGGCAGAAAAACCTGTTTATCTATGGATTCACAACGGAAAGATTGAGATTCGTGATGCAAGCTTTCTCTGGGGGAAAACAGTTACAGAAACCCAATGGGCAATAAGAGAAGCCCATGGTGATGAGGATATAAAAAGTCTTGTAATTGGTCCTGCAGGTGAAAATCTTGTAAGATATGCAAATGTAATGACAGGAATAAAGAATTCTGGTGGTAGAACAGGAATGGGAGCTGTAATGGGCTCTAAAAATCTGAAGGCAATTGCAGCCCGTGGAACAATGGATATCAAAATTGCTTATCCAAGAGAAGCATTAGAATACAATAAAAGATTCATTGATCAGATAACAAGTGCAAAGGTCAATCAGACCCAGGGTACTCTTGGGACTCCATTTATATGGGGTGCAACCAATTCCTGGGGCGGGGTAAGATGCAGAAACTTCCAATACAATCAAATGCTCTATTGTGATGAGATTGAGCCGGAATCAATAGATGAAAACGCTACAAAGACAATAGGACCATATCATATGGCTGCATGTTTTGGTTGTCAAGTTCATTGTAGGGCAAAATACAAAATTCCATCAGGCCCATATGCAGGAAGGTATGATGAAGGTCCTGAATATACATCACAGGGTGCCTTCTGTAGTGAGCCTGATATACCAAGCTTAGAAGCCCTTTTAACAGCAAATCATTTGGTGGATCAGTGGGGAGTCGATAATCTTGAAATAGGAAGTTTAATATCATGGGCAATGGAACTCTATGAGCTTGGAATCTTAACAGATAAAGAGACAGAGGGGCTTGATTTAAGATTCGGTAACGCCGAGGCAATGCTGGAAATGATCAGGAGAATCTGTTTCAGAGAAGGTTGGCTTGGGAATGTACTTGCCGAAGGTGGAATCATAGCCTCTGAAAAGATAGGGAAGAATTCTTTCGATTACCTAATACAGGTAAAAGGAGTAAGTAACTTGCATTCAGATGAACGGGCAACTCCAGCACTTGCACTGAATATTGCTACAGCATCTCGAGGGTCTGATCATTTAAGGAGTAGACCAGCAATAGACCTATATCATCTTCCAGTTGAGGTGTTAAGAAAAATTTACAGCACTCCTGTTCCCTATGATGGACCACTGAGTTCAGAACATACTGAGTACATAGGAAAGCCATGGCAGGTCTTCTGGCATGAAAACTGTTATATGGCAGTAGATTCACTTGGGATTTGTAAATACCATACAACATTTCTGGGTGCTACTCTTCCAAATTTTGAAGATTGGTCAAGGGTACTTTATTATAATACCGGGTTGGAGTTAAGTCCTAAGGATATATGGGATATTGCTGAAAGATGTAACATGCTTGAACGTCTCTTTAATCTCCGTGAAGGACTGACAAGAAATGATTTATACCGAGGTGATATGCTTAATCACCGATATTTTGATGAACCAACTCGAAGAGGTGCTCCAGATGTCGTAGGTAGAGTAATAGACAGAGAGAAATTTAATAAAATGCTTGATGAATTCTATGAATATAAGGGACTTGATAAGAATGGGGTTCCAAAACCTGAAACACTAAAAAGGCTTGGTCTCGATAACGAGCCATCTCACTTATTGTAAATAGAAAGGAGAATATCCATGGAACAGATGGGTAAAGTTCTGGTCATTACTCCTGAAAAATGTACAGGATGCAGACTATGCGAACTTGTATGTTCGGTTTACCATGATGGCGTATCCAATGCCCAAAGAAGCAGAATAAAAATAGTCAAATGGGAATCTGAAGGTATTTATATACCAATGACATGTCAGCAATGTCAGGATGCACCATGCATGATTGTCTGCCCGGTAAAAGCAATCTATAGGGACGAAGATCTGAATCGTGTAATGGTTAATCATGATATATGCATTGGATGCCGGTCATGTGTAGCAGTTTGTCCCTTTGGTGCAATGGGTTTCAATGTAATTGATAGAAAAAATTTTAAATGTGACCTTTGCGATGGAGATCCACAGTGTGTCAGATTCTGTGACATGAAGGCTGTGGATTATGTGGAAGCTGATCGTATAGCTATTCAGAAGAAGCGAACAGCTGCTGAGAAGATTACTGCTGCACAAAGACAAGCCATTTCGTTAGAGTCTGAGTTAAGATAAAAAAATTATTGTTTCCGATATTAAAGTAAAGGGGTTTTAAAACGAAACCCCTTTACTTTTTAGTTAGCCTATAACAATCTTTGCTCGAGGGAGGTTGAGTTAAAAAGAATTCGAACGGGGCTTTTAATGTTTAAATTGCTAACAATCGCTTAAGAAAAACCAAACTATTTTAAGGGAATTAATCAATAGTGCTAATATATAAAAGGTATCCGCTCGAAGGCTTTTTCACCCCACTTCCCCATTTATGAAAGGATTTTTAAATAGTTTTTCAGAGGTCTGGTTTATTCTTCTTGACACTATTAATATCTTTCTATTATACTTTTCCCACAAATTTTAATGGTGAATAGCTTTAAATAAGTAATGAATTATCGCTGGATTATATTGGGTGTAATTACATTCTGTATTTTTTCCTATGGAGTTGTATTTCAATCCATTCCTCCAATACTTCCCATACTTATTAAAACCCTCCGTATTTCATATGCTGAAGCTGGTGTACTGATGAGTCTATTTACATTACCAAAATTTTTAATCTCTCTTCCAGGTGGAATACTCGTTGACCGTTATGGAGCCAGAGCTATAGGAATTGCATCATTAACGATAATGTCTATAGGAACAGGAATTGTTGCATCAGGAAATGATTATTGGATTTTAGTCTGTGGTAGATTTTTAGCAGGAATGGGGGCAGCAGGAATGGTGGTTGTGGGAGGGAAGGGCGTTACTTCATGGTTTTACGATAGGGAAATTGGATTTTCAATGGGAATATTCAATCTTTCTATGCCTCTTGCAACTGTTCTCTCACTAAATCTTATGGGAGTAATTGCATACCAATCACACTGGAGGGTCTCTATCTTAATAAGTTTAATCTTAAGTCTAATAGCATTGATCCTATTTTTTATATTTTTTAAAAATTTGACACAAACTAAGGAAAAAAATTATTTAACCGGTATTTCATTAAAGATAAAAAGTGCAGGTAAAGGCATATGGCTTGTTGGAATTACATGGGGTCTCTTTAATGCAGGATTAATCTCATTTATTACCTTTGGCCCTGACTACTTTACCAACTTAGGAATGGATACGGCTAAGGCAGGACTTCTGTCAAGTTATCCTATGTGGGGTGGAGTAATTCTTAGTCCTTTTGTAGGAATCTTGATTGATAAACTGGGTAAAAAGTGGTTGTTTGTTTCAGTTGGGTGTGGCGGTATGGCATTTTTTCTCATTTTAATCTCTTTCTTTCCACAAAAAGCAACAATTTTTGCTATATTAATAGGCGTTTTTGTTGCTATCTTAACACCTGCTATTTTTTCTCTGCCCGCAGAACTACTGCCAGAATCATTAATGGGCTTTGGCTTCGGCATCCATGGAACTTCACTCGGAATAGGGATATCCTTAGGCCCTTATATCATTGGTTTATTAAGGGATTTAACAGGAGACTACCTTATAAGTTTTATTGCAATGGCAACATTTTCTGCCTTAGGTATTCTCCCGATGCTTTTGCTTAGAACTATGAAATCTTATAAATAAACTCTATCAAAGTATATTTAAAAGCTTAACCTCAAAATTCAGCTCTTTACCTGCTAAAGGATGATTCCCATCAAGGGTAATTGTGTTATCGGAGACATCAGTAATGATTACATTAATAATACCTTTAGGCGAACGAACCTGAAGCCCCATACCAACCTGAGGATCAATATCAGGTGGAACCATGGATCTTCCCACAACAAAGACAAGGTCATTTCTGTATGGTCCATATGCCTCTTCAGGATGAAGGGATATATTCTTTGTCTCCCCTTCATTCATCCCAATTACTGCATTTTCAAACCCTGGAATAACCATTCCCTCTCCAATAATAAATTCAAGAGGTTCTCTTTCAAGAGAAGAATCAAAAATGGTTCCATCATTCAGAAATAATTTATAATGTACCCTTACCCTATCACCTAATTTTGCTTGAGTCACAATCTCCTCCTTTCTCTTTGGATAAATTTATATTTACCTAAAAAATTTTATTTAAAATTTATTCAAATATTCGATTTCTTTGTTTTTAATGATTTCATCCTTTTTCTTCTTGCCTCCCTCTGTTTCCTTTTCTTTTTAACAGAAGGCTTCTCATAAAAACTCCTCTTTCTAATCTCCTTGAAAAGCCCGTCCCTCTGGAGTTGCCGTTTTAAATTCTTTAGTGCCCTCTCAATGTCATCGTTATAAACTTTTATATCCAAAAATATTTACCCTTCATATATAAGATTATCTTCTTTTACTACCAAAACGTGAGCGCCCACCCGGTTTTTGTCGCCTTGCATGTGCCTCATTAACATTCATGTTTTTACCGAGAAGTTCTTTTCCATTAAGACTTTTAATTGCCATCTGTGCCTCTGCTTGATTTGGCATCTCAATAAAACCAAAGCCTCGAGATTCTCCACTTTCCCTATCTTTAATAATGGTAACCGAACTTACCTGTCCAAATGCCTCAAATGCTTGCCTAAGATCTTTTTCAGTAACTCTACTTGATAGATTTCCTACATAAATATTCATTTTTTCTTCTCCCCATAATTTTTTAATAATCGATAAACGCCTTTAATTTTTCAGCCCTTGAGAACTTTCTGATTTTCATTAAAGCCTTCTCCTCAATCTGCCTAATCCTTTCTCTTGTAACATCAAAATCTCTTCCTACTTCTTCAAGTGTATAGTCGCGATTTTCATCAATCCCAAACCTCATCTTAAGGATCTTTTCCTCTCTCTTATTAAGAAGCGAAAGGGTTTTTCTAATTTGATAAATTATCTCAGAGCTTATTGCTGAATCGAAGGGTGATAATGATTCTTTGTCTTCTATCAAATCACTTAAACGATAATCCTCTTCTCCAATAGGTGTTTCAATTGAAATCGGTCTCTTTGTTACCTTTAAACTCTTTTGGAGATTTTCTACTGTGATTCCCATCTTTTTTGCAATTTCTTCAAGAGACGGCTCTCTTCCCATCTGTTGAACCAAATTCAAATAGGTTTGATTAATTTTATTCAGAAATTCGACCATGTGGACTGGTATACGAATTGTCCGGGTTTGATCTGCAATTGCCCTTGTAATCGACTGCTTTATCCACCAAGTTGCATAAGTACCAAATTTATACCCCTTCTTATATTCAAACCTTTCAACAGCCTTCA
>JBBIOI010000030.1:0-31105 GCA_037443425.1 Deltaproteobacteria bacterium | reverse complement strand
AAGCCACAATCGATTTATGTGAGATAATGCTTCAGGATAGTGCTCATATCCAGGAGATGGAAGCAGAGTGGAGGAATCGTAAGGCAAGGCGTTTGGGCGGCCGGGAGATAGAACCTCTATATACAATAGAAGATGCTAAAAGGAGTCTACAATATTTTCAGGCCGTTAGCTACGACAATATAATATCGCTTGAAGATGGAATTAAAGTTAGGTTTCGAGATGCAGGTCACATATTAGGTTCAGCAATTATAGAACTTTGGTTGTTAGATGAGGGCGAAGAGAAGAAGATTGTCTTTTCTGGAGATCTTGGAGGATTAGATCAACCAATTGTGAAAGATCCCTCTTTCGTTGAAGAGGCCCATATTCTATGGCTCGAATCAACATATGGAGATAGATTTCATAAATCGAGAAAGGAAACCGTTGATGAGTTATTAAAAATAATTAAAGATGCAATTGATAACGAAGGGAAGGTTGTGGTTCCAGCTTTTGCTGTAGAAAGAACTCAGGATATAATTTATACAATTGGAGGGTTTATTAGAGAAGGATTGATCCCCCCAGTTCCTATATATATAGATAGTCCATTAGCAATATCTGCAACAGAGATCTTTAAAAAAAATTCAGATTATTTTGATGAGGAGACAAAAAGACTTATTCTTTCAGGTGAAAATCCCTTAGATCCTCCATGGATTATTTATACGCGCAGTGTTGAGGATTCTAAGGCTATTAACGAGGATCCAAGACCAGGTATAATAATTTCAGCAAGTGGGATGTGTGATTCAGGAAGGATAAAACATCATCTCAAACATCACCTCTGGAGAGAGAATTCACATATTATTTTTGTTGGTTATCAGGCAGAAGGGACTATCGGAAGAAGGATTATTGATGGGGCTAAGAGGATAAAATTGTTTGGTGAAGAGATCGCTGTAAAGGCACATGTGCACACCCTTGGAGGGTTTTCTGCCCATGCCGATCAAAGGGTTCTCCTTGAGTGGTTATCCCATTTTAAAAACCCTGAGCTTAAGGTTATCTTAGTCCATGGTGAAGAGAAGGTACAATTTGAATTTTCCAAAGCGATTGAGGATCAACTTCGTATTAATACATATATCCCACAATGGAAAGAGAGACTTGAACTTTTCGGTGATAAAGAGATATATAAACCTGCTATCTTCTATGAAGAAGAGATAAAAGAGGAGACCCCTTTAGGTGAATCTTTTCATTATATCATTAAACAGCTTGATAGAAGTTATAAAAGGCTTCGTCAAAGGTTGAAACGAATTAAAAACAAGGGAATAGATAAGCAAGAATTAGCAATGAAGGAACTAAAGGAGATTCATAAAAGGGTAGAAAGATTGGAGTCAGAACTTATGAAATAATAGATTAAATATAACGGAGATGTCTAAGCCTATTATACAAAAAGACACGGATTTAAAATTCCCGAACATAACGATACTTAGGGCATCCGCTGGCTCTGGAAAGACTCATGCCTTAGCTAAAAGATTTGTCCAGTTTATTCTTTCTGATAAGATTCCTAACAATAGCCTTAGAAATATCCTCGCAATAACCTTTTCCAATAATGCAGCCAAAGAAATGAAGAAGCGAATCCTCCTGTGGTTGAAAGAGATATATTTTGGCAGAGAGGATAAGATTTATGAGATTTTGGAGATTGTTTCTCTTAATAAAGAAAGACTTATAATGAGGGCTGGAGACTTAATTGACGAGATACTTATGAGTTATAGTGATTTTCAAATAAAGACGATAGATAGCTTTATGACCTCTATCTACAAATCTTCTGCGGTTGACTTCGGATATAGTCCCGATTTCGAGATTTTGATGTCTAAAGAAATCCCGATTGCTTATACATTTCATCGATTTTTGAAAGAGATCAAACCTGGTTCAAAAGAAACGAATTTAGTAGAGGATACCATAAAGATTATCGAAGAGGCTAAAGGTAGTGAAACAGGTTTTTTGTGGGACCCTTCGAGGGTATTTCTTGAGGAGATAAAAGAATTATCCAATAAGCTTTCATCAGTTGTGAGAGATTTAGAGATCGCCGATTTTTCAACCGAGATTAATAAACTTAAAAAAGAAATATCCAAGGTGGCCAAAAAGATAGATATCGAGATTGAAAGATATGGGTTTAAAAAGAATGAGAGAAGTTCCTTAGTAAAGATCCTTGAGGCTATTGAGAGAAACGATTATAGGTCTCTTATCGGTATAGGATTTAAAAATCTTCCTTTCCATAGGTCAAAGAATAATGAGGAAAGTTTAAATTATAAAAAACTCTTAAGGCTATGGAGCAGGCTTGAGGATCTTGTTAAGAATTATTCTAAGCTCTTTTCATTCAGTTATTATAGCCCATACCTGAAAATTTATAAGGCCTTTGAAGATATCCTTGAAAAGATAAAAAGGGATGAAAATGTAGTTTTTATTGATGATATCAATAAAAAGCTTTTTGCCTATTTAAAGAAAGATATTATCCCTGATCTATATTTCAGGATCGGAGATACAGTTTACCACTATTTAATAGATGAATTCCAAGATACATCGCTCATCCAATGGTTTAATCTCTTTCCACTAATTGAAAACTCACTTTCCCAGGGAGGAAGTTTCTTTGCTGTAGGTGATACAAAACAGGCTATATATGGATTTAGAAATGCTGACTACAGGATAATGAAAGGACTTGAATCAGGCAATCCCTTTCCTTCGGCACATCATGAGGTTAAGGAGTTGAATGTAAACTATAGAAGTTTTGAAAACATTTTAAGATTCAATGAAGAATTTTTTCAGAGGGTTGTTGCCTCTGAGAAGGGTTATGAAGAGGCAATAAAAAGGAGTGGGCTTTATAACTATTTTCAAAAAGTTAAGCCAGGCCATGAAGGAAAGGGTAATGTTGAGATTTCAATATATGAAAGAAAAGAAGAAGTCCCTATAGAGAAGGATAAATTATACAATCTAATCAAAGAACTTTTAAATAGGGGTTATCGTTATTCAGATATAGCTATCCTCACACAGAGAAATGATGATGTAGTTCGTATAACAACATGGTTGAATGAGATAGAGGTCCCTTTCATTTCTTACAGTAGTCTCGATATAAGAAAAATGAAATTGACAGAGGAGATAATATTTCTCGTTAAGTTTCTTAACTCACCACCTGATAATCTTGCATTTGGTGGATTTCTTTTGGGGGAAATTTTTAGAAAAGTATTAAGAAAGGATAAAATATCGTTAGATTTAAAAGATTTTCATGATTTTATATTCAGAAATCGAAAACAGCCGAATCTTTATAAAAGGTTTCAGGACGAATTTCCTGCTTTATGGGAAAGATATTTTGATTCCCTATTCAGGGCAATAGGATTTCTACCCCTTTATGATCTTCTAAATGAGATTTATCAGAGATTCGAAATATTTGAAAATTTTAAAGAACAAGAAGCAACACTTGTAAGGATCCTCGAAGTAGTAAAGAATCTTGAAGGTCAAGGTATAAGTAGTCCGGCTGATTTATTAAGACTTGCATCGGAGGAGACATTGGGCGGAGAGGAAGGCTGGGAGATAGATGTGCCTGAGGAGATTGATGCTATAAAGGTAATGACCATTCATAAGGCAAAAGGACTTGAATTTCCCATAGTAATACTCATCCTTTACGGTGAACAGAAAAGGGGGTTTAAATATGTTTTAAGTGAGGAAAATGGAAAGGCCTTTCTCCTTAAATTGACCCGGGATATTTCTCGGATGGATGAGCATCTTTGTAAGTTATATGAAGAAGAAGGATATATGGAGTTGATTAATAAACTTAACCTCCTATATGTTGGATTTACAAGGCCTCAATTTGAACTTTATATCATTGGAGTTTGCGGTAAAAGAGAGCAGTTTCCAATTGATCTTCTCCGTAGGGGTGTTGATTTAAATTTTAAAGGAGGGGAATCAGAGTGTTTTTCAAAAAGGTTATCAAAGATAGATCGTATAGAAATTTTTCATCCTCTTAATCCACTTGATCTATCTTCCTTCTCTTTAATAGGAGACCTAAGATTGGAAGAGAGGCAAAGAGGTGAGTTCTTCCATAAGGTCCTATGCACAATTGAATTTTTATATGATGGGATTGATAGGCAATTAGAAGACCATATAAATCTTCTAAAAGAAGAAGCAAATATAGAGTATGATAGTGGAAAGATAAAAAGGGAGATTTTGGAATTCATAAATACCCAAGATATCAAGCCGTACTTTATTATGAAAGAGGAAAGAAGGGTACTGAGAGAACAAGAATTTTCAGATCAGAAAGGAAATCTGGGAAGGATGGATAGGGTTGTTATTGATGATCAGTCAGTTACAGTTATTGATTTTAAAACAGGAAATGAAAGAACTGATGAGGATAAGTATATTGCCCAGTTAAAGGGTTACATGGATATATTGAGTAGTATCTATAAGGAGAAGGTTATCGAGGGAATGATAGCTTATATTGACCGTAAAGAGGTAGTAAAGCTAAGATGATTGCCTTTTTGGTATCGCCTGAGGTTAACCTGATTGAAAGAATAGTTAATTATCTATACGTAGATGAAAAGGACTATTCTTCAAACCTTATCGTATTTCCAGGCAAGAGGCCATCTTACTTCTTGAGAAAAGAGATAGCTAAAAAAGAGGGTTCAAGTTTTTTACCTCCAAAAATATTTTCGATGGATGAGTTTATTGACTACATTTATTTAGAAGTGATTGGAAGGAAGAGGAAGATTGAAACAATAGATGCCTTAACGATCCTTTATGAGATCCATAAAGGTTCAAAGGATCCCATTGGTCATAAGGATTTCCTCGATCTTGATACATTTCTTCCTATCGGAATTAAAATCTATAATGACATTGAAGAACTTTGTATAGAGGGAATAGAATCTAAAAGACTTAAGGAGATTGACCATATTGTCGAGGAGAAGATCCCTTTAGAGAGTAAAAAGAGACTTCAATCCCTTTCTTACTTTTATGAGAATTTTTATAAAAAAATCGAGGAATATAATTGTTCTACTCGTTCTTCTAGATACAGGGATGTTTCACTAAATATCGAAAACTTTGATATAAGTGGTTTTCATAAAATAATCTTTGCTGGTTTTTTTGGTTTAACAAAATCAGAAAAGCGAATTTTCAATTTCTTCAAGGGAAAAGAAGAGGCTATCTTCTTTTTTCAGGATGGGTTTGGATTAGATCTTTCAAGTTTTGCTATAAGGCCTGAGATTGAGGAAGTAAAGATTAAACATAAGCCCGATATTCATATTTATAATAGTCCCGATACACATGGACAGGTGTTTTGTGTTGGGAAAATATTGAAAGAGAAGATAGATAGACAGGAAAGGATTGATGAGAAAACGGTAATTGTCTTACCGTCAGCTGAAACACTTTTTCCATTATTTCATCACGCATTAAATCTCCTTGGACCTGGACAATATAACATCTCACTTGGTTATCCACTTGAAAGGACACCCCTTTGGAGGCTCATAAAAATACTTATGGAGCTTATTATTTCAATGGGCGAAGAAACCGTATTTGTACCTAACTATCTAAATTTCGTTCTCCATCCTTACATCAAAAATATATATTTCGAAAGGAAAGCAGAGATTACAAGGATTATGTTTCACTCTATTGAAGAGGCCCTAACAATAAAGGGAACAAAGAAGTTCATGTCACTAAAAGAGATAGAAGAAGATGAAACAATTGACTCTTATTTAAAGGAGAGAATCTCAGGGGTTTCTATCTTGAAATTAAAAGACCATTTAAGATGGATACACGAAAATACTATTAAGAAATTTATGTGTTTTAAAAATATTGGTGAATTTTGTGGGAAATTAATTGAATTAATCCAATTCATATATGAGAATAGTACAGCTCGTCTTCATCCATTTTTTTATCCTTACTGTGAAAAATTTATAACAGAACTTTATATAATTTCGAAATCCCTTATGAAAGATTTATCTTTTAAGGATACAGGGAGTTATTTTAATCTAATTAAACATACGATTGTGAACTCTTATACACCTTTCTCCGGGACACCTATTAATGGACTCCAGGTCTTAGGATTTCTCGAGACAAGGAATATTAAATTTGAAAGGGTGTTCTTTTTGGATCTCAACGAAGGAATTGTTCCTGAGACAAGAAAGGAAGATACCTTTCTACCATTAAAAGTGAGGAGGATATTGGGTATTCCAACTTATCTCGAAAGGGAGAAACTGATAAGCTATTATTTTGATGTATTAATAAAAGGTGCCAAAGAGGTTCACCTATTCTACGTAGAAAACAAAGAGAAAGAACGAAGTCGCATTATTGAAAGGGTACTCTGGGAGATGCAGAAGGAGAAAAGAAGTACAGATGAGGGGGAATTTTTAAAATTGATCCAGTACCAGATAGACCTAAAGGTTAAAAAACCAAGATATATTGAGAAATCTCCAGAGATTATTAAATGGCTTAAAAATTATAATTTCAGCGCCTCATCCCTTGATAGATATCTTAGCTGTCCTCTTGGGTTTTATTATGAATATGTTCTCGGACTGAAAGAAAGAGAAACTATATCAGAGGATATAGAAAGGAAAGAGATAGGTAGTGTGGTACATGATATACTTTTTGAATTTTTTAGGGAAAAGACTGATAAAATCCTTTCAGAAGAGGATATGGATATTGATGAACTCGGGAAAATTGTCGTTAAAACTTTTGAACAGAGATTTGGCAAAGAACCAACAGGCGAACTCTATTTAATAAGGAGACAGGTTGAAGAACATTTAAATGATTTCATAAAAAATTACCAAATTCCAAGGATCAAATCGATCCCTACTAAGATCATAGGCCTTGAAAGAAGGATTACTATCGAGAAGGATTCTTTTAAATTAAATGCAAGATTGGACAGGATTGAGAAAAGAAATGAAAAAACTGTAATAATAGATTATAAAACCTCTGCAAATAAGAGATTCTTGAGTATAGATTTTAATAAACTTATTCCTGAAAAGAGGGAGAGCTGGGGCGATGCCATAGCAACTCTCCAGCTTCCATTCTATCTTACAGTTTATTCTGAATTCACTGGTGAGAATCCAAAGCAGATAGATTGTATATTTTTACTACTTGGCAAGAACATGATAGATAACTCAATTGAGTTATCCCTCTTTGAAGATGATAACGATAGGGAGAAGAAATTTTTGATTATGAATAAAATAATTTTTAGCCTGCTGAATGAGATAGTCGATCCTGACAAACCTTTTTTACCTACTTACAATCAGAAAGAGATTTGCGTGGGTTGTTTGTATAAACATATCTGTAAAAATTAATTATTATGCTATTCTTTCTCAAAAATGGTTAATTCAGGAGGAGAAAAATCAAACCCAAACTTATCCCATCTCTCTTTAACTTTTTCATAAATCGATCTTCTAAGTAAGGTCCTTTTTGAGAATGAATCGATATATTTAAAATTTTTGCATGCCTTTATAAGTGTTTTTGAGCCATAGGGTCTTTCCTCAGGAGGATTTTTTGTTGGGTCAAGGTATGTTGACCAGGTATTTCTCAATATATCAATGTCATCAACAGGACTACATCTTGTAGACATTGCCCATACCACCTGTTCAAGATCTGTTGGATCTACATCATCATCAACTACGATTATCCATTTTGTATAATAGCCTCCTCCTGCACATTGGGCGGTAAGGGCTGCTACTTGTGAGGCATGACCAGGATAGCGTTGCTCGATTGAGACTACTACCATACCGAATCCTCCTGCTGCTGCAGGGACAGAATATACCCCCTTTATCCCAGGAATTCCGAGCAGATCAAGGTCATTCCATATACGTGCTGAACGAACAATGCCAAAAAATAGATTCTGTTCACATGATGGATGATCTGCCATCAGGGCAGCAGTCAGAATTGGATTGCTTCGGTAATGGATACATTTAACCTTAATATATGGGGTGGGTCCACCTGGTCTTCCATAATAACCTGTGAACTCCCCAAATGGCCCTTCTTCTTTAAATTGGCCAGGATAACTCAGACCCTCAATAACAATCTCTGCATCTGCAGGAATTAAAAGGTCTGTGACCTCTCCTTTTATTACCCTTACTGGTTCTCCTCTTATTCCTCCTGCGTAGTCATATTCTGAAACATTTTTTGGGAAACCCATTGCCCCCATAATAAATAGCAATGGATCAATCCCATATGCAACAGCTACCTCGCATGGTTTACCCATTTTCCACCATTTTTCTCTATGAAGAAGTGCATCCTTTCCAGGTGAAACATAAAAACCTACTTCGTCCTTTGAATGTATCATCTGACGATACGTTCCAAGATTTAAATGTCCATCTTCAGGATCTTTTGTTATAACTATATCTGCTGTACCTATATATCTTCCACCATCAAGTGGCCACATCTTTGGGGCTGGAAATATATAGAGGTTTATATCATCACCCATTATAATGTTTTCATTTACTGGGGCCTTATCTTTTTCGATAATCTTTGGAGGTATCTTATTATTAAAGATATCTTTTGTTCTTTTAATCATTTCAACAGGGGATAGATCTGTTGGGAGTCCGATACTTAGACCGATCCTTTTAAGACTCGAACCAAGAATATTTGTTAAAACCCTGAATCCTTCGGGATATCCTTTTATTCTCTCAAAAAGAAGGGCTGGGGCCTCCTTTTTCTTAGCAGCAATGTATGTAATTGCAGATAGCTCTTCGTTCCAATCAACCTCTTCACTTATTACCTGAAGCTCACCGATTTCTCTAACTTTATCTATCCAGTCCCTCAAATCTTTAAATTCTACCATATTCTATTCCCTCCATATTTTATTTGAGAACTGTTTACTTATTATATTTTTAAAATTAAAGGTTTACTTAGCCGTTAACACAAAATTTCATGCATAATTTACCAAAAATTCAAAAAAATAACAACACGCGGTAGCAAGCTAAGCAAAAAAATCAATATCCTCTTTAAAATGAGATTGCAACGTTTCCTTTTGAGTGCTCGAAATGTGTTTTAGAGAGGGATTAATTCATTAATGCCTCTTTTATGATTCTCATAAAGAGACAGACTTCTGAAAAACTATTTAAAATCTTTTCAGATTGGGAAGGTGGGGTGAAAAAGCCTTCGAGCGGATTCATTTATCTAAATTGAGCTAAACCAGATTATCATTGCGAGGCAAAGCCTAAGCAATCTCTTCTACGCTAAAAAATTAGTTTTTTCTAAAGCGATTGTTAGCATTTTAAACATTAAAGCCCGCATTCGAAGGGTTTTGAACTCTACCTTCCCAATCTTTCAAAGATTTTTTCAGAGGTCCCATAAAAATTTCTGGACAAGTCAATTGGAAAAATATTAAAATTAATCTCAATTTAACGAAATTCCTTTTATGGAGGTTTTTTATGTCAGAGCAGATCTTTACAAGTTGCACTCAAGGTGGTCCAGTACATGTTTATGTAAAGGACGGTAAGATTATCCGTATAAGACCACTTACATTTGGCGAAAATGAAGATGTGCCTACATGGAAGATCGAAGCTAAGGGTAAAGAGTTTTCTGCCCCCAAAAGAGTTTCCCTAGCTCCATATGTGCTTGCCCAGAAGGCAAGGACGTATGCCGAAAGTAGGATTAAATATCCAATGAAGAGGATCGACTTTGATCCAAATGGTGAGAGAAATCCACATAATAGGGGTAAATCAGGATTTGTGAGGATAAGCTGGGATGAAGCACTTGATACAGTGGCAAATGAGATTAAAAGGATAAGGGCTACCTATGGACCTGAGGCAATTGCTTCAAGGTGTTCATCTCATCATGAGTGGGGTCATATAGGGTATAAGTTTAGGACATGGGGTAGATTCTTCAATCTTTTGGGTTTCACAGACATCTTTGATAATCCAGATAGCTGGGAAGGATGGCTTTGGGGGACTGCTCATGCATATGGGTTCTGGTGGAGATTGGGTGCTCTTGAGCAGTGTGATCTTCTTGAAGATGCACTAAAATACAGTGACTTAATCATACATTGGTGTAATGACCCAGATGCTACAGGTGGGGTTTACGGAGGACAGGAATCTGTTATATGGCGTTTCTGGCTCAAGGAATTGGGAAAGAAACAGATATTTATTGATCCTTACTTTAATAGTACAGCCGTAACTATGGCAGACAAATGGATAGCACCAAGACCTGGAACAGATGCTGCCCTTGCTGAGGCAATAGCCTATATTTGGCTTAAAGAGGGAACTTATGACAAAGAGTATATAGCCACTCACACCATAGGTTTCGAAGAGTTTAGAGATTATGTGCTCGGAAAGAAGGATCGAATTGCTAAGGACCCTAAGTGGGCAGAAGATAAATGTCAGGTGCCCGCCCGTGTGATAACTGCTCTGGCAAGAGAATGGGCCTCAAAAAGGACCTCTCTTGCTTGCGGGACTCGCGGTGCATGGGGTGGTGCATGCAGGGCAGCCTATGGAACAGAATGGGCAAGGCTGGCAATGCTACTTCAGGCAATGCAGGGATTAGGGAAGCCAGGGGTAAGTATCTGGGGAACTACAACTGGAGCCCCATTCAATGCAGACTTCTATTTCCCTGGTTATGCCTCAGATGGATGGGGTATGAATAATCTGGCAAAAAAACCAGCAATAAACAGCGTTACACAGCGCATATATAGATTACTGCTTCCAGAGGCCATTTTAAGTCCACCTATTCGATGGTTAGGAGAGGGATTCTGTGGAAACTCGCTTGAACAACAGTTTATACCTTATGTCTACCCAGAACCTGGAAAGTCAGAGGTTAAGATGCTTTATCGTTATGGAGGCTCCTATATTGGCACCATGACCGATACAAATAGATTTGTAAGGATGTATCAAAGTCCAAAACTTGAATTTGTGGTTAATCAGGAGATTTGGTGGAACACCGAGACGAGATTTGCTGATATCATACTACCTGCATGTACAAATTTCGAAAGAAATGATATCGGTGAGTGGGCTAACTCCGGAGGTTATTCTCATAACAGTTCTGATGTATGTAACCACAGAATAATCGTATATCAAAAGAAATGTATTGAACCCCTCTATGAGTCTAAATCTGATTACTGGATCTTTTCTCAGTTGGCAGAGAGATTGGGAATTAAGGAGGATTTCACAGAAGGAAGCGAAACTGAGGAAGGCTGGATTAAGAAGATGTTTGATGCCTCAAGTTTGCCTAAATATATCTCTTTTGAGGAGTTTAAGGAGAAGGGTTATTTTGTTGTTCCGATCCCTGAGGATTATAAACCTACTCCATCTTTAAGATGGTTTTATGAAGGAAGAGATTGTGACACCTCAGATAATAACCCCAATAAAAATACGGAAAAGAGTAAGCAACTTGGGACCTATAGTGGAAAGATTGAGTTTGTTTCTCAGAGTCTGAAAAAACATTTTCCAAGGGATAAAGAGAGACCGCCCATGCCAAGATACATCCCAAGCTGGGAAGGACATGAGACTAAATTGGCAAAGAAATATCCCCTTCAGTTGATTTCTCCACATCCAAGGTTTTCTTTTCATACTCATCACGATACAGGTATAAAATGGCTAAATGAAGTTCCAGGCCATAGGATATTTAAGGATGGGTATTATTGGAGGCCAGTAAGGATTCATCCAAAAGATGCAGAGGCAAGGGGCATAAAACATGGTGATATTGTTAAGTTATATAATGATCGAGGGGCAGTGCTATGCATAGCTACTCTAACTGAAAGGATAAGACCAGGGGTTGTACATTGCTATGAGTCATCAGGAATTTATGATCCACTTGAACCAGGGAAACCAGGTAGTATTGATAGGGGTGGTTGTATCAATTTATTGACGCCTTCTCGAATGATTTCAAAAAATGCTCCAGGGATGGCTAATAACTCTTGTTTAATAGAAATTGAAAAATGGGAGGGATGAAAATGCCAAGATATGGAATGATTATTGATGTGACAAGGTGCAATGGTTGCTATAACTGCTTTCTCGCCTGTAAAGATGAATTCTGTGGAAATGAGTTTCCACCTTATTCACTTTCACAGCCCGATACAGGACATTACTGGATGAGGATTATAGAGAAGGAAAGGGGTAAATATCCAAAAGTAAAAGTATCTTATATACCCATACCTTGCATGCACTGTGAGGAGGCTTCGTGTATTAAGGCATCACAAGACGGTGAGATTTATAGAAGACCTGATGGAATTGTTATCATAGATCCTGAAAAATCTAAGGGCAAGAAGTATCTTATTTCAACCTGTCCTTATAGAGTCATTTATTGGAATGAAGAGAAGGAGATCCCTCAAAAATGTATTTTCTGTGCTCACCTACTGGATAATGGATGGAAGAAACCGAGATGTGTTGAGGTATGCCCCAGTGAAGCATTAATTTTTGGAGATCTTGATGACCCTGAGAGTGAGGTTTCAAAAAGATTTAAATCAAATCGTCTGGAATCTTTACATCCAGAATATGGATTGAAGGAGAAGGTCTTTTATACTGGTTTACCAAAGATATTCATAGCTGGGAGCGTTGTTTTGGGAGATAAGGATGAATGTGCAGAGGGAGCAAAAGTTACACTAAGATGTGGAAAGGAGAGGAAGGTAATAATTTCGAACAATTTTGGAGATTTTGAATTTGAAGGCTTAGATTCTAAAAAGACATATCACTTAAAGGTTGAGCATAAGGGATATGAGACTTACGAGATAGAAGTAAACCCAAAAACGGATGTTTACTTAGGAGATATTATTTTAAAAAAGGTTCGAAAGGGAGGTAAAAAATAGGTTTTTTAGAAGCAGGTGTGATGAATTGTTTTCTCAATATCGTCCAATTCAAAGATAACAGCTTGTAGATTTTTAAAACTAAACTGACCAGGATTAATTGAGAGTGTATTACCTATTCGGTCTATATATGAACCAGTAAGTTTTGGAGATTCATGGATGTGGCCATGAAGGGTAAGGAGAGGTTGAGATTTTTCTATAAATTTTCTAATCGATATACTTCCACATTTTTTACCCCCTTCGATCCGATCAAGTTGGGTATCGAAGGGGGGTGAATGCATAATATATATAGTTTTTTGTGAGTCATGAGGTTTTTGTAATCTTGAAAGATCCTCATCAATCGTCTCCTTTTCTCTTAAATATTGATATGGATTTACAGCAATGAGTTTTTCTCCCTTATTTTCTGAACGAATATAAGATGGATTTTTCTGAGGAGGGATAGTTGAAGATGTATCGTCTCTTCTTTCGTAATCTTTTGGTCTAAAAGGAGTTGGGGGAACAAATGGGAACCCAATCAGTTCATATCCATTATTAAGTTTACGTCCTTTGAGGCATAAATCTGTTATTTCTTTTAATGGTTCTTCAAATATATAATGGTAGGCAACATCCCAATTCCCAGGTATTAGAAATACATGCTTAAGGGTTTTTATATCAAGAAGACCTTTCAAAAAATTGTGCAGAAATTTTTCTATAAAGGTTTTTTGATTCAAGATTAAATCTTCGTATCCTTTGATTTGATCCAAAGATGAAGGGAGGATATCACCACCCAGTAGAATAATTTCAATAGAACTGTTTTTTGCGTAAATTTTAAGTTCTTCAAAGAGTTGGATTTTCCCGTGGAGGTCTGCTGTAAAAAGGGCTTTCATCTAATCTTCTATCTCTTCTGAAAGGATGATTCGATCTTTTCTCTTTATAATTTTAAAGGTCACCTTGCAATAAGAACAAACGATTAAATCACCAGGTTTTTCGTCTCCATCAAGTGGGAGATCTGCTTCACATATAGGACATTCTAATTCATTTGCCATTTTTTATCTCCTAAGGTTCGTATCCGATTTTTACAGGGTAATCAATATCTGATGACCACTCGATCCAGCCTCCCCTGTATAGACGAACATTCGGGAAATTAAGTATATGTTTTAGTGTGAAAAATAGATGGCTTGACTCTTTTCCGTATTGGCAATAAATAATTATTTCTTTATCCCTGGTTACATCAAATCCAGAAAAGTATTTTTCTAAATCCTCTTTTTTCTTCCAAACTTTTACTTCATTTCCCTCAAGGGTTGTTTCCCAAAATATATTTATCGCTCCAGGGATATGGCCTCTTCTTATTTCATCGCCCTCTTCGCCGCCATACATTTTTGGTGACCTTGAATCAATAATAACTAAATTTTTTAACTGCAATCGACTTAAGATATATCGCTTTTCTGCCAATTTCTCTTGTATAAGCTTTCCAAAAAATTTTTTTGATGAATATGAGGGTAATTCTTGACTAATAGGGAGGTTTTCCGCCCTCCATTTTTCCCATCCACCATTTAGAAGGGCGAATTTTTTATGTCCTAAAAGATCAAGGCTCCACGCAAATAGGGTTGCATTAATGTTTGCCTTCTCAGAATATAGGATGACAAACATATTGTTAGATATTCCCAGATTTTCTCCGAGTAGCCTTTCTAAGTAGATTCGATCTGGTGCCTGAACAGGTATACCCCTTTCAGGGATCATCAGGTTTTCAGAATGGAGATAAATAGCATTTGGGATATGCCCTTTAAGATAATCTGATAAGGAACTCCTTAAGTCTATTATCCTTACTGAAGGTTGATTAATTAAATTTACTAACTGTTTTGTTTCTATAAGCTTTGGGGAGTTTACATTTTTAAGTAGAGGATTTTTAGCATTGACCTGGTTAATAAACGAAGGGGAAAAAGAAATTAATAGAATTCCAATTATGCCTTTAAGGTATTTTTTAACCATGGATCCCTTTCTTTTTGAGGGCATTATGATAAAGTTCAATATATGCCTTTGCTGAACTTTCCCATGAGAAATCTGAGGTCATTGCATTTTTTATAAGTTCATTCCAATGATCGGGTTGATAAAAATAGTTTATAGCCTCCTTTATCTTACTCAAGAACTCCTTAGCATTATAGTTTTTAAATTTAAAACCATTGCCCCTTTTTGTTATAGGATCATATTGTATAATTGTATCATCGAGTCCGCCTGTTGCCCTAACCACCGGGATAGTTCCATACCTGAGACTATAAATCTGGTTAAGACCGCAGGGCTCATATTTTGAAGGCATTAGAAAGATATCTGCCCCTGCCTCAATCATATGGGCCAATCTATTATCATACGCAATCCTTATTCCAACTTTTTTTGGAAATTTTTGAGACACCTGATGAAATAGATCATGATATTTTTGTTCACCACTACCGAGTAAAATAAAACCTAAATCAAGGCTCAATATCTCATCTAATATTTCATAAAGGAGATCAAATCCTTTCTGATCAGTAAGCCTTGAAATCATCCCTAAAAGGGGTAGGCTCTCAAGGGTGTTAGGCATGTTAAATTCCCTTAGGAGGTCTCTTTTACATTCCATCTTACCGGAAAGATTATTAAGGTCATAATTTTTTTTGATATAAGGGTCATCTGAGGGATTCCACTCTTTATAATCAACACCATTAAGAATTCCATATAGGTCTTCTTTCCTTTTTCTCAGTATTCCATCTAACCCATATCCATATTCAGGGGTTTGGATCTCTTCGCTATATTTTTTACTCACTGTATTAATTACATCTGCATATACAATCCCTGCTTTCATAAAATTGACCCTTTCCCAAAATTCAATGCCGTCAGGATTATACATTTCTAATGGAAGGCCAGTGGTTATAAATTTTTCCTTTTTAAAAAGGCCTTGATAAGCGAGATTATGAATAGTAAAAACTGATGCAGTCTTTTGAAAGAAAGGGTCATCTTTATAGATAGATTTAAGATAGGCTGATATTAAACCTGTTTGCCATTCATGGTGGTGGATGATATCTGGTTGAAAATTTAAATGTTTGGTTAGTATGAGAACTGCCTTTGAAAAAAAGATAAATCGTTCTGCATTATCAAAATAATCTCCCTTTGGTGTACTGTATAGAAACTCCCTGTCATAAAATTCATCCCTTCCAACAAAATAAACTGGGATTTCACTATTTAATTTACCCTGATGGATTTCAGCGGAAAGTATTTCATCTTTAAAAGGGACTTCTATCTCATCTGTCATTGATTGGATGGGTTGGCCTGAGTTTTTAACCATTCGATAATAAGGTATCATAAGCCTTATATCGCATCCAAGTTCTTTTAGAAATTTTGGAAGTGCGCCAGATACATCAGCCAATCCACCTGTTTTTGAAAATGGAACAGCCTCTGGTGTAGCAAAGAGGATCTTTAACGGGTTTTTCATAAATGGCCTTTCTTAAAAATTATAGTTTTCTTTGTAATTTAAACGCTTCATTTTTCTCACCAAAAATGAGTACACGGTGAGGAAAAGGTATTTGAATCCCTCTCTCATCAAAGGCCTTCTTGATTCTTTTTCTCAGTTCTCTTCCAATCTCCCATTGTTTTAATGGTGCCGTTTTTATCATCATGCGGATGATAATACCGGATTCTCCAAATCTCTCGACACCAAGGATTTGAAGTGGTTCGAGGATAAAGGCCTTATAAGACTCTTCCCTCTCGAGTTCTTTTCCGATTTCAATTAAAAGGTCTATCACTCTATCTATATCTTCATAATATGAGACTTCTATATCAATAACAGAGCGTGACCATTCTTTTGAAAGATTACTTACAATCTTAATCTCCCCATTTGGGATGGTATGTACAATTCCTTCTAAATCTCTCAAAACAGTTCTTCTAAGGCTTAACTGTTCAACCAGGCCAGAAACACCACCTACTTTTATAACATCTCCAATTCTATACTGGTTTTCAAGGATTATAAAGAAACCATTAATTACATCCTTAACAAGACTTTGAGCACCAAACCCGACAGCTAACGCACCAATCCCTGCAGTAGCAAGCAGTGGGCCGAGCTGTATACCAAGCTCCCCAAGGATCATCATGATTGCGATAAATGATAATAGGATTAGGAGGGCATGACGAAGAATATTACCCAATGTGTATGCCCTTTTCTTTGCCTCCGTAGCCCCAATGATATCCTTCTCGGGGATAAACCTTTCGACCCATCTGGTGATCAATTTAGACAATTGATACACAATTAGAAGGCCAATGAGTATACCGACAATTTTTAATCCAGATTTTGTCAACCAGATAAGGATTGATTTTAAAAATTCGGGCATTTTTAATTTTACCTAAAATTTCCTAAAAATCCCCTATCATTTTCCTTAAAGAGATAAGGGATCAGGCTAAAGAAATTTTGAATCAAACATAAAATCTTAGGTGGGTTTTTCAGTTTTTCTTACTGCCTTCTCAAGACGATCAAGTGCATCTGCTGTCTTTTCCCTTAAAGATTCTGTTACGGCCATTAACGATTCTATCTGTTTTTTGAGGTCAGGAGATGAAGTCCGAGATTCTATCTCCCTTTTAAGTTCCGAAAACCCTCCTGATCTTTGGTATGCCAGAATGGATAAGATAAGCGCAACAACAGCAATTAAAAGTGTTATCGCTTCCATAATTAAAGACCTCCTTCTATTTTTGAATTGGTTTTTTTTAGGATATTTAGATTTTCAATATCGGATTTGGATCGAGTAAAGACTGTATTAACAGTATTTGGCGTTACAATTCCAACTGACATGATTGCCTTTATTGCCTCCTCAATGGTGAAGTTTGATGGTATTACCTTCTCTTTTGGAAGAAATAAAAGTATTCCCTGTGGTGGAATAAAGGCGGTGGGTAGAAAGACCGTTACCTTTGTATTATTGTTAAGGTCTTTTAATTCATTCGTTATAAAGCCAAGGGCAAAGTTTCCCTCTTGTGGAAACTCCACGAAGACTGCTTGACGAAATGACCCTTTTCGTGTTTGAGAAAAGGCGTCTGTAAGTTGTTTTGATGAAGTATAAATATTTTTTACTATTGGAATTGTTGTAAATAGGCGATCTCCCAGACTTACGAATTTTCGACCAATAACATTTGTAGCAATTAAGCCAATTATATAGAGAAGGAACAAAAATCCAAATATTCCTATAACTGGGACATAGATATCCCGATGAATTCCGCTTATAGGGATTTTAGGTATGAGAGGATTTAGCACTTTTTCAATGCTATTAAATACAAACATCAAGACAAGAAAGGTTATTCCTATTGGGAGGATGACTAATATCCCAGCAAATATTTTAGACCTTATATGTTTTAATAAGAATTTTATCATTTTTAATTTAAGATGCTTGACCTTCGAGTATTCTTTTAAGATCAGCCTCTTCAACTACTTCTTTTTCAAGCAGTAAACGAGCAAGCTCATCAAGTTTGTCGCGCTTAGCTAATAGTATTTCCTTTGCCTTTTGATACGTTTGATCAATTATCTTTTTTATCTCCTCATCAATCTTTCTTGCAGTCTCTTCACTGTATTCCTTTGTTGAAGAGTATAAAGAGCTCGGAAGAAAGAGAGGCTTTTTTTCCTTCTCGAATGTAACATAACCGAGGGTTTCACTCATCCCATATTCTTTCACCATACTTGTAGCAATATCTGTTGCACGTTGAAGATCGTTGTGGGCACCTGTTGAAACCTCTCCAAATACTATCTCCTCTGCAACCCTTCCACCCAAGAGAACTGCCATCCGTTCCAGTAGTTCAGTTTTTGTCATTAGATATCTATCCTCTGTTGGAAGCTGTAATGTATAACCCAGTGCAGATATTCCCCTCGGGATGATGGAGATTCGTCTCACTGGATCTGCACTTGGTAGATGAGAGGCAACAATTGCATGACCGGATTCGTGATATGCTACAATCTCTTTTTCTTTCTTTGACATGAGTCTTCTCTTTTTTTCAAGCCCTGCTACAACCCTATCAATGGCCTCTTCAATATCTGACATCTCAACCGCATCTTTATTCTTACGGGCTGCAAGGAGTGCGGCCTCATTTACTATATTTGCCAAATCAGCACCAACGAAACCTGGTGTCCTCGATGCAATTACTTTTAGATCGACATCAGGTGCAAGTTTGACATTTCTTGTATGGATCTTTAAAATCTCCTCTCGGCCAACAATATCGGGTCTGTCAACAAGAATATGTCGGTCAAATCTTCCTGGTCTTAAAAGTGCTGGATCAAGGATCTCAGGTCTATTGGTTGCAGCCATAATGATAACGCCAGTATTTGGATCAAATCCATCCATTTCAGCCAGTAATTGATTAAGGGTCTGTTCCTGCTCATCATGACGTCCCATTGGATTTACTCCTCGTGCCTTCCCAAGGGCATCAAGTTCGTCTATAAATATGATACAGGGGGCATGATTTTGCGCTTGTGCAAAGAGGTCCCTCACCCTTGCTGCACCTACTCCTACAAACATCTCGACAAAGTCTGATCCACTGATTGAAAAGAAAGGAACATTTGCCTCGCCAGCCACAGCCCGTGCAAGAAGGGTTTTTCCAGTTCCTGGCATACCAACCAGGAGGACCCCCTTGGGTATCTTTCCCCCAAGGCGCTGAAATTTTTGTGGATTTTTTAGAAACTCTACAATCTCTTTAAGCTCCTCTTTAGCTTCGTCAATGCCTGCTACGTCAGAGAAAGTTATCCTTTTGTCTTTTTCTGCATAGATCTTTGCCCTGCTCTTTCCAAAAGACATTACACTTGTTTCAGGCCCTATCCTTGAGAATAGGAGTCTCCATATGAAGAAGAAGAATACAAGTGGAACAATCCATGAGAGTATATTTGTTAACCATTTGCTTTCAACCTTTCCTGTGTACTGTATTCGATGGGCTTCAAGGTCCTTGACAAGGTCTGGATCCTCAACACGAATGGTTTGGAACTTTCTTACACCTTTTTCTGTCTCCCTTTCTCCTGTTATCGATTCCTGTGTGATAGTAATGTTTTTTATCCTCCCCGCCCTTAGAGATTCTTTAAACTCACTATAAGGAATTACATCTTCAGCCCTTTTTGAGACAATATAATTTTGTATAAGAAGTATAATGAGAAATGCAATTAAGAAGTACCAGATAGTAAAATGGGTCTTTTTGAGGACAGGTTTCTTACCTCCCCTATCGTGAGGTTCTTTAATCTTTAAAAGGTCTTTTAAATTGGGTGATGGTTTTTGATTTTTTGGCATTAGTTATCCCCAAAGACCCTCTGGAAGATATCATCCAAATGTTTAAGATGAATATTTATGTCAAAGACATTATCGATTTCTTCTTTCGTTAAAGTCTTTTTTATCATTTCATCCTCTGAAAGGATAGATTTAAAATCTCCCCCTTCTTGCCAAACCTTCATCGCATTTCTTTGAACAACCTCGTATGCCTCCTCTCGAGAGAGTCCTTTCTTTGTTAAGAGAAGAAGGACCGCTTCAGAGTATATAAGTCCTCCCATTTTCTCTAAATTCTTCTTCATATTTTCGGGATAGACAATCAAATTTTCTAAAAGATTTGTGAAACGGTTGAGCATATAATCAACCAGGATTGTTGCATCAGGACCAATCACTCTTTCAACAGAAGAGTGACTGATATCCCGTTCATGCCATAAAGGGACATTTTCAAGTGCCGCAAATGAGTAAGAGCGGACTAACCTTGCAAGCCCAGAGAGATTTTCAGCAGAGACAGGATTTCTTTTATGAGGCATGGCAGACGATCCTTTTTGGCCCTTTGAAAAGAATTCTTCGGCTTCCAAAACCTCGGTTCTCTGGAGATGTCTGAGTTCAACGGAAAACTTTTCAATCGATGTGGCTATTATAGCAAGGGTAGTGAAGAATTCAGCATGATGGTCTCTCTGAATAATCTGTGTAGATATTGGGGCTGGCTTAAGTCCCAATCTTTTACATACATACTCTTCTACCTCTGGAGATATATGTGAGAACGTCCCAACTGCACCAGATATCTTTCCTACACTCACAGCCTCTTTGGCCCTTTCCATCCTTAAGAGATTTCTCTTCATCTCATCATACCAGAGTGCCATCTTTAATCCAAATGTTATTGGTTCAGCATGAACTCCATGTGTCCTTCCAATCATCACTGTGTCTTTATACTGAAATGCCTTCTTTTTTAATACATCCAATAGATTTTTAATGTCATTTAAAATAATTTCTGAGGCCTCCTTAAGTAGGATAGCAAAGGATGTATCAAGTATATCTGAAGAGGTAAGACCATAGTGTAGATATCTTGAAAGTGACCCAATGGATTCACCAACATTTGTTAAAAATGCCAAAACATCATGCTTTGTTAGCTTTTCAATCTCGTTGATCCTTTCGATATCAAAAGACGCCTTTTCCTTAATCTGCTTGAGGGCATCTTCCGGGATTTCACCAATTTGATGTAGTGCTTCACATACAAGTAGTTCAATCTGGAGCCATGTCTCAAATTTTCTCTTTTCTGTCCAGATGTTTCCCATTTCAGGACGTGTATATCGTGGAATCATAATTTAATCTCCTCATATTTCATTTTACTGGAAAGTGGTGAAAAGTCAATAAAAATAGGCTATAAATATTGACTTTTTTTCGCTTCAAATGCATACTCATTTTTGTGATAATCATAAAGTCAAAAAGAGAGATTGAACAGTTAAAAAAGTCGAGTGCAATTGTAGCAGAGGTATTCGAGAAGATCAAGAAGGCAATCGAGCCAGGTGTTCAGACAAAAGAGCTCGATAGGATTGCAGAGGATATAATACGTTCAAAAGGGGCAATACCAGCCTTTAAGGGATATCGCGGGTTTCCAGCTACTGTCTGTATTTCTATAAATGAGGAAGTGGTCCATGGGATCCCGGGACAGCGAAGGCTTAAAGAAGGAGATATTGTTAGCATAGATGTAGGAGTTAATCTGAATGGATATTTCGGGGATGGAGCGATTACATTACCTGTTGGTGAAGTTGATGAGATTGGCAAAAGGCTTATTGAAGTAACTGAAAAGGCTCTTTATATAGGAATCGAGAAGGCAAGGCCTGGGAATAGACTTTTTGATATCTCTAATGCTATACAGACATGGGTAGAGTCTAATGGGTTTTCTGTTGTGAGGGATTTCGTTGGGCATGGAATTGGGAAGGACCTTCATGAAGAACCCCAGATCCCAAACTTTGGTCCTCCAAATCAGGGACCAAGGCTTGAAGAAGGCATGGTTTTCGCACTTGAACCAATGGTAAATGAGGGCACACATATGGTAAAGATCCTTTCTGATGGATGGACAGTTGTTACCGCAGATGGAAAGAGATCTGCTCACTTTGAACATACTATCGCAATAACTGATGATGGGGCAGAAATCCTTAGTATCCTGTAAAGATAGGGGGGAAGAGTTATGTTAAGGGTAGCAGAGAATATGGTTGAGCTTGTGGGTTATACCCCGCTTGTAAGGATCAATCATATCGTTCCAAACAAAAAGGTAAAGATATATGCAAAACTTGAGAAGTATAACCCTGCAGGTTCTGTAAAGGACAGGATTGCAAAATATATGATTGAATATGGAGAAAAAGAGGGTCTTCTTACAAAGGATAAGATCGTTATTGAACCGACCAGTGGAAATACTGGGATTGCATTGGCGATGGTATGTGCTGTTAAAGGATACCGTTTAGAGCTCGTGATGCCTGAAACAATGAGCATAGAAAGAAGGAAGATACTGACAGCCTTTGGGGCGAAGATCATATTGAGCGATGGTTCAAGGGGTATGGATGGAGCAATAGATCTGGCAAAGGAGATTGCACAGGATCCAAAATATTACATGCCCTATCAGTTTAAAAATCAATACAATGTCTTAGCCCATTATGAAACAACAGGTGAAGAGATATGGCAAGCTACGAAGGGTGAGGTAAAGATGTTTGTTGCAGGCATCGGGACTACTGGAACACTTATGGGCGTTTCAAAAAGACTTAAGGAATATAATCCAGAAATAAAGATTGTAGGGGTTGAGCCCTATCCGAACTCCAAGATTCAGGGACTGAAAAATCTGAGCCATCAATATGTCCCAGAGATTTATGATCCATCGAGGCTCGATGAAAAAATAAATGTTACTGATGAAGATGCCTTTGAGATGGCAAGGATTCTCACACTTCGTGAGGGTATTTTTTGCGGGATAAGTTCAGGTGCTGCTATGTGGGGAGCTTATGAAAAGGCTAAAGAGATGGATGGGGGTCTCATTGTAACGCTATTTCCTGATGGTGGTGAAAAATATGTAAGTACTCCTCTTTATGAGCCAAGCAAATGCTTTGAATGTTTAAAGAAACATAAGATTCCCACATGCATGACAGAAGAGTATATTACTGCAATCGAATGCCTTGTAAAAAATGGGAGCTAATTTTCTTTCTCCAATTATTAAAATCTGGGCTGGAGAATGGGAAATGAAAAGAGATTTATTCATTATTTTAATTCTTATTTTATTTTTTTACACTTTTTTCTATTCTACTGCTTTTTCTATAGATATTTCATCCTTTGGCGGAGGAGAGGTAGATACACGTGGACAAGGATTTTTATTTTTAGGTCTTGAAATTGGCCAAAAGATCCAAGGGGATTTATCTTTTCGGGCAAGATTAGTACCGAATTATTTAACTTATAAATACAAGTCAGGCGAGAGAACTATAAAGGCCACTTCTCCAGGGGTTTATGGCCTTTTGGGAATAAAGAGTGATACAAAAAAGACATCGATTGGTATTTTTGGTGGGATTGAATACCGAAATACTGATCTAAATCCTGATGTAAGAGATGCAAAAGTGAGGGGAGATACATTAGCCCCAATGATACAGGGAGAGATATATCATCAAATTTTTCGATTTACTGAGATAAGCTTATACGGAAGTTACAGTAGTAGAGATAATTTCTTTTATGAGAAAGGAAAGATTAAGAGACAGGTTGCAAATTTTGATTTTAAAAGGTCAAATATAATCCATTTAGGGATTGAGCAGTTTTATGGGAGGAATCCTGACTTTAGAATGTTTGGTTTGGGACCAACATTTGAAATATATAACATCCCAAAAGGCCTCTCCCTTACCCTCCATACAGGTTATAAGCATGACAAAACATTTGGGAGTGGAATATATGGAGGGATCGAGTTTTTTAAGGCCTTTTAGTTTAAATAGGACCAAATAAAAGCTCAACGAATTTATGACCACCAAAATTACTTCAGATATATGGATTGGAATTAAAAACTGGTGGCTGGATATCCTTGGAAAGCGGGTATATTTCAGGTATCTTGAGAAAGAGGATCGAAAGAGGCGTCTTTCAAGCCAGTTCTTTACATTAGCTACTATTGGCCTTGGTATTTACTATATTATATGGCATCTTAGATGGATTAACTGGGAATTCTGGTATTTCTCTCCATTATTTTTTTTAGCCGAGCTTATAGGGCTTTTGCTGTTTACCTTCTTTGCTCTTAATGCATGGTTCTTAAGATTCCATTCTCCAGAAGGAATACCATTTGAGACTCCCCTTTCAGTAGATGTTTTTATAACAGTAGCTGGTGAACCTGTTGAATTGGTGAAAGAGACTGTTGAGGCTTCGGTAAAGATTGATTATCCATATAAAAAAGTATATATCCTTGATGACAAAGGTGAGGCATCGTATGAAAGATTGGCGCAAACATTTGGCTGTGGATATTTTGCAAGAAAAGAACATAGAGATGCAAAGGCAGGAAATCTAAATTATGCCTTTGAGCGGACATCAGGCGATTTGATCCTCACACTCGATGCTGATCAGGTTCCAAAACCAGAGATCATTAAGACTCTTATAGGTTATTTTAAGATACCTCGTATCGCATTTGTTCAGACAAAACAGGATTTTAAAGTTCCAATTGGCGATCCGTTTGGTAATACAGATAAAATCTTCTATAATGTCATGCAATCTGGAAAGGATACCGATAATGCAGCCTTTTCATGCGGATCTGGGGTTATTTACAGAAGAAAGGCTCTTGAAGAGATAGGGGGCTTCAGCACCTGGAATATTGTTGAAGATGTCCATACATCCATGCTTCTCCATGATAAAGGATGGAGATCGATCTATTATAATTATCCACTTTCAAAGGGAACAGCTCCAGCAGATATTTATGGAGTATATAGACAACGTAGACAGTGGGCAGCCGATTCCTTAAGAATCCTATTCTGGGATAATCCTTTTAAAAGAAAAGGCCTTTCTTTTAAACAGAAACTTCAGTATTTTCATCTCGGGTTTGTTTATATTGTTGCCGCATTTATTATGCCAATCTTTTTTATAACCCCAATCATTTGCCTCCTCACAAATAATTTTGTTTTAAAATCACCTGTAAATGAGTATGTAATTCACAGATTTCCTTATTTTATTTCAATGTCTATTGCTTATGGGATCCTGAATTTTCCAACACCTTATATGAAGGCCTTCCAGATGTGGACAGGCCTTTTTCCTACATTTATATGGGCAACATGGATAGCCCTTCGATCCAAGAATAAGAAACCCCCTTACAAGGTAAATCCGAAACCAGTTGGAGAGGTTAAACCCAAGAATCCTTGGCTTGCCATCCTTCCACAGATTTCCATAATCTTCTTTTCTTTATTGTCTATGATTTATGGATTTATAAAGGAGGTTATTGAATGGGATTTCTATCTCTTGAATTGTGTATGGGCTTGTTGGTCTATATGGACAATGAGTGGAATATGTCTTGCAGCCATTAAGAAACATAAATGGCCTAAAAAAGACGAGGTAGAGGAAGAAAGCAGACTTTTCCCTCTCTTTTCAAAAATTAAGGAACTTATCTTTATAGTGAGTATATCGATATTGATAACGATTTTCTTCCTTTTAGCAGATATGAATGAGGTTAGCAAATCATTAAATAGGTTTAGAAGAGAGATTCTATCTTTCTTAGGCTATAAAAGAGCTGCTAACTTCATCTTCTTCCATGAGATAATAAGGAAGCCGAAAGCTTTGGAACAAAAAGACGAATTTGTTAAAAAGGAAAGGAATATCAAAAATGAATGGGTCGTTCAGGTATTCTCATCCAAATCGTTAGATGAGGCAACTAAATACTTTCAAGAATTCTTCTCAAGGGGTTTCAATGTTTATCTAATTAAAGCAGAAATAAGGGGTGAGGATTGGTATAGAGTAAGGATAGGGTTTTTTCAATCTGAAAAAGATGCAAAAGATACCATGAGTAAAATTTTAAGTCAAATCTCCACGAAATCCCCCCTTTGGGTTACGAAGGCTTCATTTGAGGAGTTTAATCTGTATGGAAGGCCCGAGAGATAGGGGGCTATTATTTGGTTTCTATCTTCCTGGGGATATTTCCACATCTCTTGAAAAGGCCCTATACTATCAAATCAGATTGGGAGTAAAGATTAATATAATATCGTACTATTTTTCATGGGGTGAAGAGCTTGGGCCTGATATATTGGCAATTGAGAAAGTTATAGATGAAGGTTTTATCCCAATGATAACATGGGAGCCATGGCGTCTTCCTAAAAGTCAATCTGAGATTCTTCATCCAGAAAATCAGCCTGAGTTTGCACTTAATCAGATTTTAAAAGGTAATTATGATGAATATATCCAAAGATGGGCCAAGGAATTAAGAAGATTATCAAGGCCCATATTTTTTCGTCCAATGCACGAGATGAACGGAGACTGGTATCCTTGGTGTGGTACTGTAAATGGAAATGATCCAAAGAAATTTATAGAGGTATGGTGTTATATCAGGGATATATTCAAAAGCGTTGGTTGTGATAAATTGTTATGGATTTGGTCACCCTATGTTCATTCAGTTCCTGATATCGAAGGAAATGAGATATGGGCTTACTACCCGGGTTCTCAATATCTTGACTGGGTTGCCCTGGATGGGTATAATTGGGGTGTAACAAGAGAATGGTCAAGATGGCAGGATTTTAATGAAATATTTAAAAAAGGCTATGATATATTGAATGAAATTTCTGAGAACAAACCTATAATGATTGCGGAGATTGGATGTGCTGAAGAGGGTGGCGATAAGGGAGAATGGATTTTGGACATATTTAAAATGATAAAAAACAGATTTTTAAGGATTAGGGCTGTGGTATGGTTTAACATAAATAAGGAGTGTGATTGGAGGATAGAATCAAGCGAGAGAAGCTTCCGTTTATTTTCAGAGGGATTAAAAATATATTTTTCTAAAGAAAACGGAGGTGTATAAATTTATGGGTAAAATTAAAAAATTTAAATTTTTGATGTACACGCTAATCTGTCTCGTTATATTTTTATCTTTAATTAGTTTCTCATGGCCTTATAGTATAAATCTGACATTAGACGCAAAAGATGATGCTGGAGTGTCACCTATTTTACCATTTCCATTTGCTAAATTCGTTTATGACGGTGGAGAGCTTTATGTAGCCTCTAATGAAGGTCCATTTAACACAAAAGACGATGTTTATAACTACGCTAACTCTAAGGGAATTACAAACTGGGAATTAATATCAGCAGGAAACATCTGGTCTCAGAGTGATTTAATTGTGGGAGATTATTTAATAGGGTTAAATCCCGGTCCCTACAGGATTTCTGTGCTTGATGGGGCATTTATGTATGATTCGTTTGATTGGAGCCAATATTCGGGTAAATATTGGTGGCAACTCCATATACAGGCCCGTAAACCAACAGGAGAGCCATATGGATCTGATCTTATACTTGGATCAACTAATTCTTATGATTCTCCAGGAGAAGCGCTCAGTGATAATCTCGGTAAATATGTAGATATTGCGGTTCCTTCAGGTGGTTCGCTTGTTTTCTGGATATATGATACAAATTCCTTAGATAATTCCGGCACCCTTGAATTTAATGTTACACTGATTCCAGCACCACCCGCAATAATACTTTTTGCAACAGGGATAATCTTTTTAGCAGGGATAATACGAAGGTTAAAAAGGTGCCGAATTAATTGAATTAAAGTTTGTATTTAAATTTTCTTAAAAGTTCTTTTCTCCAGGAGATTCCATCTTCTTTTTCTATGCCTTTAGGTGAAAAGCCATCTATTACTCCAAGAACACCTCTTCCTTGTTCAGATTGAGCAAGGATAACTTCAACAGGATTAGCAGTGGCACAGAATATTGTACATACCTCCTGGCACATCTTTATGGCATTTAATACATTTATTGGGAAGGCATCTTTTAAAAATATAATAAATGTATGGCCTGCCCCTACCTTTAAAGCATTTTTCATTGCTAACTCTTTTAAGCCATCATCATTTCCTTCACCTCGAACAAGGCAGTGGCCCGAGGCTTCGCAAAATCCAATCCCGAATTTTGCATTAGGAACAGAACCAGCAATGATTTCATATAAGTCTTCAACCGTTTTAATAAAATGTGTTTGACCAAAGATCACATTACATCCTTCAGGGATCTCTATTCGTTCTGTTAAAATTTCCATAACTTAAACCTCCTTAAATCAGAATTTTTAAATGGAGCAAATTTATTAACTTATCAATAAGATAAATTTATTCATATATATTGTCAATTCATCTTCACGAGACCTCTGAAAAACTATTTAAAAATCCTTTCATAAAGGGGGAGGTTGTGTGAAAAAGCTTTCGGGAGGATACCTTTTATAGATTAGCACTATTGATAAATCCCCTTAAAATAATTGTTTTTTTCTCAAGCGATTGTTAGCAATTTAAACATTAAAAGCCCTCATTCGAAGGGTTTTGAACCCTACCTCCCCAGTCTATCAAAGACTTTTTCAGGGGTCTCTTCATGAGACCTCCACAGTCTTTCAAGACTTTTTCAGCTGTCTCTTCATTGGTACTTATGAAAAAACCCTTGAAAGATTACGCACTAAAGGTTACAGAAAACTCAGAGCTACTATATATCTTGCTGAAATTATTTATTATATGATACAAAATTTAATCTAATCATAATACCGAGGAGGATTTTATGGGAAAGATTGTACATAAATCAAAGATCAAAATATTCCGACTCGAAGGACCTACAAGAAAGGCCTTGATCGAAGGGTTTGCGGGCGAGATTTATTATGGAGTTCATGGAGGTATAAAGGATTTTTATAAGGTAGAACCAAAAGAGGAACATCCAGCTACGTTAGACCATATTGTTAGTGCAATTTCTGCCTGAATGATGGGGACACTGGCTACGGCCTTAGCCAGAAAGGGTATTTCCACTTCACAGGAATATTATTGGGTAGATGCAGAGGGGGATATTGAAGAGGTAAATAATATTCTAAAGATAACGAAGATAAATGTGAAATACCATCTAAAGGTATCAAAAGGGAAGATAGAAGATGCAAAAGAGGCCTTTTCATCCTATATTGAAAGATGTCCTGCTGCACAGAGTGTAATGGGATGTATTACTATAGACCATAAACTTGAGGTGGAAGAAATAGATTAATTATATCTTCCACCTTACATTCTTAATTTTGAATATTTTCTACCAAAGTTCTTCAGGTACTCCTTTGTCTTTAAGAAATGATTCAACCCCTGATAAATCAGCACCTATTGCCATAAGGCCTGCCCGTGCTATGATACAGTCCTCCCATGTAGCCCCTGAGCAACCAAATCCACCAATTATCTTTCCATTAATAATAATTGGATAGCCCCCTCCAAAAGTGATCCAGTTTGTATGAAAAAATAAAGGAACAAGTTCAGGATCAGTTCCTTTAAAAGAAGCTCCCCATCGACCTGTTGGGATTTTACCCATAATAGCAGTGCTCGCTTTATTAATTGCAATCTCTATACTAACAAGGGGAGCATTATCCATCTTTTGGAAAGCGATTAGATTTCCTCCTGCATCACAGACAGCAAATACCATATTAAACCCCATCTTTTTAGCCTTCTCCTTTGCTGCCTCAATTGCTTTTAAAGCCTTCTCTAAATTCATAGCAGAATCTTCATATGGTAACTCGGGCGGCCAGCGCCTTTCAAAGCTTTTCTTTTCCATTATTCTTCCTCCTTGTATAATTATGTTTGTCGTTCCTTCATCATTTAGTAGTTGAATTTTAAAATTTTTGCTCGAAAATGATATATTATTTTTAATAAAAATTCAAGTTATATGACCAAACTACCAAACTAATCAATTTGAATTTTAATCTAATTTTTGGTATCTATATTTAACATGAAGGCAATGATTCTAAGTAAGATTTCTTTAGTTGAAAATAATCCATTGGAATTAGTGGACCTACCGATCCCTACCCCTGGACCGAAAGAGATACTAATTAAAGTTTCGGTCTGCGGTATCTGTCATACGGAGATTGATGAAATTGAAGGAAGAATTAAACCAGAACTCCCTGTCATACCTGGCCATGAAATTGTTGGTAGGGTGATCCAAAAGGGTTCAGAGGTCAAAAGATTTAATATAGGAGATAGGGTAGGGGTTGCATGGATTCATTCAACATGTGGCAGGTGTAATTTCTGTAAAGCTGGAAATGAAAATCTATGCCCTGAATTTCGTGCTACAGGCTGTCATAAAAATGGTGGTTATGCAGAGTATTCGTTGGTTTCAGAAGATTTTGCATACTCGGTTCCTGAGAGATTCTCCGATTCAGAGGCTGCACCACTTCTGTGTGCAGGAGCAATTGGATATCGTGATCTAATGCTTTCAGGAATTGAAAGAGGTAAAACGCTTGGGCTTTTTGGGTTCGGAGCGTCCGCCCATATTGTGATTCAAATGGCCAATTATTGGGGATGTGAGGTTTTTGTATTTACAAGAAGTGAAGAACATAAGAAATTGGCCAAAAGACTTGGGGCCTCTTGGATAGGTGGACAAGAGGATAATCCTCCCAAGAAGCTTAACTCAGCAATAGACTTTACACCAGTGGGAGAAACCGTTCCGAAGGCATTAAGACATCTTGACAAAGGGGGGAGACTTATCTTGGCAGTGATAAGAAAGAGGACATTGATTCCAGCCTTGGATTACGGAGAATTTTTATGGGATGAAAAGGAGATTAAAAGTGTGGCAAATATCACTCGTAAAGATGCACAGGATTTTCTGAACCTTGCCTCTCAAATTCCCATTAATATAGAGGTAGAAGAATTTAAATTAGAAGAGGCAAACAAGGCATTAAATCTATTAAAACAGGGAAAGATAAAAGGAGCAGGTGTTTTACGTATGGACCAATGAAAAATTAAATTAAAAGGAGGGATTTTAACATGTTTTCGAAAAAAAATTTTTTATTAGCGAGTTTATTTATTATTTTAGCAGTCCTCTTTTCTTTCCAGCTATTTGCAGATGAAATCGGTAAGGGTGTAACGATCACATATCTTGGGCATTCTGCATTCAAATTTGTTTCTCCAAAGAATGTAGTAATCTATATCGATCCTTTCTTAAGTAAA
>JBBIOI010000029.1:0-31513 GCA_037443425.1 Deltaproteobacteria bacterium | reverse complement strand
TTGCTGTGCCATTTAATCGAATTCTCAAATAAATGGGATAATTACTTAATATCTTTAAATTTTTTATAAACTCACTATATTTGCCCATAAAGTCTTAGAACCCTTAAATGATAAATTTGATTATTTTGAGGAAATTTTTGCCTAATCGCATTCTAATCTCTTATATATTTAGTTTAGCATTGGAGTTAGGTTTTCCTTTAAGAGATTTCCTATACTTTCCCAAATCAATAATAAATCTTATTTCTCCGGGAGATAGGCCCACTGCTTTTGCAATCTCTGATATATCATATCCTGCATCAAACATTTTTTGGATTTGAGATTCATAGCTTCCATCACAAAGGTAATCCATTGTGGGACTAAAAGAATAATTATTGATCCTTGGATTTAATGAGGTCCTCAACTCTTCTTTATTAAAAGGCAACTCTTTACCTGATTCTATAGTCGTTGCAAATTTAAGAAACTTATCACATAGATTTTCTCCATCTTTAACCCACTTTATCAAAGGGTCTAAATCAAAAAAATTCTTTCTGAATCTTTTTAGATTCTTCTCCCTTATTGCAAGGACCAAAAGATATATTATTGAAAAAATAATAATCCCTTCTATTAGTAACAAACCAATATCAATGTTTAATGAATTTAGTATCTTTAAAAAATCCATTTTTTCCTCCTTCTTATAAAACTAAACTATGATATCTATTATCTTACCGGGACGAGATCCTCCCTCATTATTTTCTTCGTCCTTCTGATTATCCTGAATTATGTCTTCACTATCAATATCAACTTTTCGTGTATATCTTTTTGTAGATCGCTCTTGAAATGGTTTTTTATCTTTTGAGTCTCTCATCCTTTCACTTGGAAGCAGTAAATCAAGTTTTTCCGTTTTACTAATTTCATCAGCCATAATAGATTACTTAGCTTCAAAAATCTTATTAATCTTATCCATTAATGTCTCTGGTGTAAAAGGTTTAACCACATAGTTACTCACCCTGTTTTTTACGGCCTCAATTACATGTTCTCTTTGCCCTTCTGCGGTTACCATCAGAAAAGGTAGGTCTTTCCATTCTGGGGTCGAACGGACTACCTTTAAAAGCTCGATCCCTGACATCTGGGGCATATTCCAATCCGATATAATAAGATCCACCTTCTCTTTTTTTAAAATGCTGATGGCTGTTGTTCCGTCATCGGCTTCAAAAATATTCATAAAACCTATCTGCCTAAGAATATTTTTTATAATCCTTCTCATTGTTGCAAAATCATCAACTATTAAAATGTTCATCTTTAAATCTAACATCTTTCTCTCCCTATCTTATTTATTCTTTATATTGAAATCCCTTCTTCAAAACTTTCTTTCATAAGGCGTTTCAATTTCGCCCTTAATTTAAGAATAATACTATTATGAAGTTGACATATCCTTGATTCTGTAAGGTTTAAAACTTCTCCTATCTCTTTCAATGTTAATTCTTCATAATAGTAAAGGGAAATTATCTGTCGTTCTTTTTCAGAAAGCTCCTGGATGGCCTGTGCTAAAAACACCTTCATCTCTTTAAGGCTTAAATCGTTATAAGGATTGCTTTTTTCATCATCTAAGAGAAGTTGTAAGATCTCATCATCTGAAAGGTTTGCATGATTCTTCTTTATCTCCTTCATATCCAATAAAGATATCCCTTGAATCTCCTTCATCTCTTCATAATATTCTTCTATTGATAATCCCATAGCCGATGCAATCTCTTCATCCCTTACGGCTCTTCCCTTTTCATTTTCAAGTTTCTCAATTAGCTTTTCTATTTGTGAGGCTTTATGTCTGACTGAACGTGGAACCCAATCAAGACTTCTTAGCTCATCAAGCATAGCCCCCCTTATTCGATACTCTGCATATGTCTCAAACTTAACCTTCTTTTTTGAATCAAATTTTGATATGGCATCAATCAATCCCAATATCCCTGCACTCATCAAATCCTCAATAGAAACGCTTGAAGGAAGTCGCATCGCCAGTCTATGTGCAATATATTTGATCAGTGGTGCATATTTCTTTATCATTTCATTGCGATCGGTAAGAGGTAAATTTTGATTAATCTTATTCTCATTTTGTAAAAAGTCAATTCGATATCTATAGGCCCTTGACTTCAATTGTCTTCTCCTCCTTGATCAAGCCTTTTATAGTTCAGAAACATCTTTCGAAAAAGTTGTAACCCTCCTTGGGCATTGGCCTCAAATGGTGTTTCGCAAATTCTTTTCGCAAGCTCAAATAGATTACGACTTGAAGGGGCTTTTGGATAAATTTCTAAAATGGGTTTCTGTCTTTTAACGGCCAGCGGCAATTTCTCATCCAAAGGAATAAACCCCAGATAATCGATTGATATTTCTTTAAGAAAATGATCAACCACTCGGCTAATCTTCTTATAAACTTCTTTTGCCTCCCGGTCATTCTCTACAAGATTGATAAGTAGCTTAAAATTCTTCTTGTCAAACTGTTTGAAAAGCACTTTCATTAATGCATAGGCATCTGTTATGGAGGTAGGCTCAGGTGTGGCAATTACAATGGATTCTTGTGCCATCGTGTTAAAATATAGAACATTGGATGAAATTCCGGCTCCTGTATCAATCAAAATGAAATCAACATCCTCACAAAAAAGATCGATCTCATTTAATAAAAGTAACTTCTGGGATTCATCCAGGTGAACAAGTTCTGAAACCCCTGAGCTTGCAGGCAAAATAGACATCCCTCCTGGCCCTTCCACAAGGATTTCAGACAAGGTCTTTTCTCCCCTGAAGAAATGCTCAATGCTAAAGCGTGGAGATAAGCCTAAAAGGACATCTATATTTGATAATCCTAAGTCAGCATCCATCACCAATACAGTCTTCTCCAATCGGGTAAATGCATAGGCTAAATTTGCTGTGACATTGGTTTTTCCAACCCCACCTTTTCCACTGGTTATTGATATTACCCTTGGAAAACTATCCTTCTTAGAATAATTCGTCACATGCGGTATCAATACATCACTGCTTTCTATTTTTAAACTCATCATCCTTCTTAATCCTTCTGCTTGATCCATTCTTCTCCTCTTTAATTCCATTGTATTGAATTCATAATCAGATTTACTACCTTGCTTTTTGTTGCCAATTCAATATCTTCAGGAACCCTCTGTCCATTAGTCATATAGGTAATAGGTCTTTTATGTTGAAAAAGTTGATTGAAGATGGAGATAAAATGATCTGTTTCATCAATCTTTGTAAAGATAAAACTCTTAATGGGTAAGATACTGAACCTTTCAATGATTCGATCTAAATCTCTATCTTGCGTTGTACTACTTAAAACTAAATGATTCTCTATTGCTGGATAGATAGTTAAAAAGTCCCTTAATTCTTCAATCTGTTTCGTATGGTTCGGACTTCTTCCAGGTGTATCAATCATTAAAAGGTCCTGCCCATCCCATTTTTTTATGATCTTCCTTAGTTCCTCTGGGTTGTGTGCTACTTCCATAGGCAGCCTCAGGATGTCGGTATAAATTTTTAATTGCTCAATTGCCCCTATTCGATACGTATCAATAGTGATTATGGTAATCTTAGAATTAACATTAAGACTTAACTGTGCCGCCAATTTCACTAAGGTTGTAGTCTTACCAACTCCGGTTGGTCCAATAAATGACCAAATCTTCATGCGATCGAATGTTGGATTTAGGGTCTCAATCGATTCCATCATCTTCCACCTGAGGAATCCTTTATATACTTCTGTAAGAATACCCTGCGAGACCTCCTTCTTAGAATACTTTATCTCTTCAATAAAACTGTTTACAAAATCACGGTGTAACCCTAAGGAGAGTATCTTTCTAATAAAAAACTCCTCTTCCCAATCATTACTTAAATCCTTTTTTGTTTGTAAAGATTGAGTAGTTGATGAAGAAGACTCGATATGATTTCCTTTTTCTCGATCCACTGCTGCAACCACCTCTACCGAAGATGAAGGTAAGATTTTAAATCTATCCAGATGTGAACCCAATCTCTTCGTAGAAAGGATGATTGCATCCGGACCAAACTCTTCTCTAACCTTACCTAAAACCTCTTTAATATCCTTTCCCTCAAACCTTTTAATCTGCATAATTTATGCATCCCCTCAAAGAATTCTTTTTAAAAATCTATTCATTTTCTCCTAAAGAAACCGTCCCGAGCGATTGTATCTTTATCTGAGGAATCAATTCGCTGTGTGAAAGAACAACCAAATTGGGAAAAAATCTTTCGAGCAATCTCCTAAGGTGCCTTCTTATGACAGGTGAACAGAGAAGGACGGGTTGATAGTTTAAATGCAAACATCTTTCTAAGACCTGGTTTAAACTAACAATGATTTTATGGACAAGGTTAGGTTCTAATGAAAGTGCAATTCCATATTCCTCCTTTTGAACCTTTTCACGAAGAATATCTTCAACACCTTGATCCAGAGCTATTACTGGAAGAATTCCATCTGGCGTCTCATACTGTTTAACGATAGAGCGAGCTAACCTTTGCCTTACATACTCAGTGAGGATGTCAGGATTTTTTGTTATTGGGGCATAATCTGCTAATGCCTCTACAATCGTAAGAAGATCACGAATAGGGACCCTTTCTTTTAAGAGGTTTTGAAGAACCTTCTGAATAACCCCTAAGGGAAGAAGGTTAGGAGTTAATTCTTCAACAGCTTTAGGAAATTGTTGAGACAGTCGATCGAGAAGTTTCTGGACATCCTGGCGACTCAGCAGTTCATCCGCATGTGAGCGAATCACCTCTGAAAGGTGTGTAGCCATAATGGTTGGGATATCCACAACGGTATATCCTTTGAAAACCGCCTCATCCTTTTTCTTCTCAGAAATCCAAAGTGCAGGCATTCCAAAAACAGGCTCTTTTGTGGGGATCCCTTCCAAATCCTTCTTCATCTCACCGGAACTAAGGGCCATGACATAACCTATCATCATCTCTCCCTTGGCTACTTCATTGCCTTTGATTAATATTCTATAATCCCCGGGTTTCAATTGTAGATTGTCTTTCACTCGAAGGGGTGGAACGATAATTCCCAGTTCTGTAGCGAACTGCCGACGGATAGCCCTTATTCGTTCCAAAAGATCTCCATTCTGTTCTTCATCAACTATAGGTATCAAACCATAACCAACTTCAAGTTCAAGGCGATCAACCATGAGAAGTGATTCAATCTGCTCTTGGGTTTGTGGTAACGAAACTTTATGCTCCTCTTCAATACGTTTTTGGGCCATACTTCTCTGTTCTTTCATTACAAAATACCCCAAAGTGCCGAATAATACCGATAGTGTTATGAAAGGGAAATGTGGAAGTCCTGGGATTAGGCCTAAACAAAAAAGTATACATGCTGAGAGAATTAGGGCATGGGGTTGGACCTTGAATTGTTTATTTAATTCCCTTCCCATGCTGTGTTCTGCAGCAGCTCGGCTAACAATAATACCTGCAGCAGTAGAAATCATTAAGGCTGGTATCTGTGCTACAAGGGCATCTCCAATCGTCAGAATAGTATATGTTTGAGCAGCCATCGAAATGCTCATCTTATACTGGAGGATTCCTATAATGAGACCACCTACGATATTGATAAGAATGATTAATAGACCAGCAATGGCTTCTCCTCTTACAAATTTACTTGCCCCATCCATTGCACCATAGAAATCCGCTTCTCGAGCAATTAGCTCCCTCCTCTTTCGAGCCTCTTTCTCATCAATAATTCCTGCATTAAGATCAGCATCAATACTCATCTGTTTCCCTGGCATTGCATCCAGAGTAAAACGAGCTGCTACTTCAGCAATACGTCCGCTTCCACGTGTAATGACCACAAAATTGATGATAACCAGTATGATAAAAACGATGAATCCTACAATATAATTTCCACCAATGACGAACTGACCGAATGATTTAATTACATGACCTGCAGCCCCCACACCTTCATTTCCATGCAGGAGGATTAGACGAGTGGAAGCAATATTTAATGATAATCTAAATAAGGTAGTTAAGAGAAGGAGAGATGGAAAGGTGGAGAATTCTAGCGGGTTTTTAATATATAGAGATGTTAAGAGAATAATCAGTGAAATGATAAAACTGAAAGAAAGCAAGCCATCGAGAAGAAAGGCAGGAAGCGGGATTACCATTACTAACATAATAGCAATAACGCCAACAGCCATCTGGATATCGCTTCGCTGAATCTTTAATTGATCCACTGAAAGAGAAACAGACTGCTTCATATTACCTCCTACCACCAGACTTTATTCTTCACTCGATATACATAGGCCAAAATATCGGCTACGGCTTGATATAGATCTGAAGGAATGGTTTGCCCAATATCTACGCTTCGATAAAGAGTTTGAGCTAAAGGTTTATTCTCAACAATCAGAATTTGATTCGCACGTGCTATTTCAATAATCTTTTCAGCAATCCACCCTGCCCCTTTAGCAATTACCTTCGGAGCCTTCATCTCCTTGGATCGATAGTAAAGGGCGATGGCTAAATGAGTGGGGTTTGTAATAACAACATCTGCTTTAGGAACTTCGGCCATCATCCTTCGTCGTGCCAAATGCCTTTGAATGCTACGGATCCTCGATTTTATCAAAGGATCACCTTCTGTAAGCCTCATCTCTTCCTTCAGCTCCTGTCGAGTCATTCTAAGCTGTCTTTCATAGCTCCATCTTTGGAAAATGTAGTCTAATAGTGCTAAAACCGCCATCATCGAACATGTCTTTAAAAAGAGATTCCAGGAGACCGAACGAATGTAGTGAAGGATCTGGCCAGGGGTCTGATCGATGAGGATTAATATCTCTGATAATTCTCTTCTTATTACAAGATAGCTTACCATACCAATAATCATGAATTTTAGAATGGACTTTAAAAATTCAACTAAGCCATACTTGCTAACGATCCTCTTAAACCCTGAAATGGGGTTAATTTTTGAAAGATCCAAGCGAAGAGGTTCAAGGGAAAAGAGAAATCGAGTCTGAACTTGATAGCTTAAAATAGATATGACAATGAGGACAAAAAATACCGGACAAAGGATTATTAAAAGGTACTGAATCAGCTCTACATAAAGGTCATTCACTTCATTCATACCTATGGGGGTTCGTCCAAGTGATTTGAATAATTGAACCATCTCTATTGAAATGTGTTTGTAGATATGAGTACCAAGGAAAAAGAGTATAGAAATCCCTGAAACTAATATTGCCACAGAAGGAATCTCTCGACTCTTTGCTATCTGTCCCTTCTTTCTTGCTTCTTCTCTGCGTCTCGGCGTTGCCTGTTCTGTGCGATCAGCGTACGATTCCTCTGCCATTTTTACCTCTTCATTAAAGGCAGAAGGACATGAACTAATCCTCTGCCTGACTCTTCAATTATCCCCCTGAGAAATGGAAAAAGAAGGTCAAGGGATAAACCTAAAAAGATTAATCCTATACCAATTGTTAAAGGAAAACTGCTTATTAAAAGATTGATCTGCGGAATCATTCTTGCCACTACACCTAATGCCAGTTGTATAAAGATTAATATTGCCATGATTGGAGAAATGATCCTTATTGCTATCTGGAATATCCTCCCTGAAAGAATAAGGATGTGTCTTAATAAACCTTCGCCAAGAAAGATCCCTCCAGGAGAAAGGATCTGAAAGCTATGTGCGATGGCCTTAAAAAACCAATGATGCCCGTCTACTGCAAAAAATACCAGGATAGCAAAGAAGTAATAAAGTTGAACCATCACATTAGTATCAATCTCTGATTGAGGATCCAATACATTGGCGATAGAGAATCCCATCTGGATTCCAATAAATTCCCCTGCGAATTGAACTCCTGTAAAGATAAGCTTCATTGAAAATCCTATTAAGAAACCGATTATGGCCTCTCCAACAATAAAGACCATGAAAGAAAGAGGCCCTAAAGATAATGGAGAGGAATTAATCTTGATTGTGGGTAAAAGGATGAGGCTTGTCATAAGGCTAAAACCTATTTTGGGAACAATGGGTAAACTACGTGAACCCAGAAATGGCATCATGAAGATAATAAACGATACCCTTGTAAGAATAATGATAAAAGACTCAAACTGTCTAAAAAACCAGGAGAAAATACCTATGTCCATCATAACATCCTTAATGGATATACCTCGGTAAATTCATTATTAACTGCTGGGTATAAAAAACCATCTTCTGCATCATCCACGGAAACAAAAATAAAATAGCAATCAAAACTGCAACAATCTTTGGTACAAAGGTTAATGTCATCTCATGCATCTGTGTAATGGCTTGAAAAAATGCAACCACAATACCGACTAACAATCCAACTGCAAGTATTGGCAAGGAAAGCATAAAAGTAATTTCTATTGCATCCTTTGCCACTCCAATTATTAATTCCTGACTCATTATCCTCTCCGTTAATAGAAACTCTTTACTAAAGAGGTAACAACCAAATTCCATCCATCAACTAAAACAAAGAGTAAAACCTTAAAGGGCAAGGAAACCATCATTGGAGGAAGCATCATCATGCCCATTGAAAGAAGAACACTTGAAACAACAATATCGATCACAAGAAATGGCAAAAATAGGATGAAACCCATTTGAAATGCAGTTCTCAGCTCGCTTATCATAAAGGCCGGAAGAAGGGCTGTCATTGGAACCTCATCTGGTGTTCTGGGTCTCATCGTTTTTGAAATCTGAAAAAAAAGGGCTAAGTCCTTTTCCCTGACCTGTTTCATCATAAACTTTCGAACCGGTTTTATAGCTTCGTTAAAGGCCTCTTCCTGGGATAATCTTTTTTCTATATAAGGAACGTAAGCCTTCTCTTTAACTTCATGCCATACAGGCGCCATAATGAAAAATGTAAGAAAAAGGGAGAGGCCAATTAAAATTTGATTAGGTGGCATTTGATGAACTCCCATAGCATGCCTTAGAAAAGAAAAAACAACGACCAAACGAGTAAAGGATGTCATCATAATTAGTATGGCAGGAGCTAAAGTAAGTATAGTTAATAAAAACAGTATCTGAATAACAATTGAGGTATTACCAGGATCTCCCGTTTTTCCAACTTCTATCTTAAATGCAGGGATCTGTAATCCTTTTGGCTCAGCATATAAAAGAGAAAAAGAAGAAAACACTATTAAAAGAATAGCTACTACTGTGATCAATTTGGTATTGACTCTTCTTAATCTACTTTTCATTTACTCTCCTAAGTAATATCCCAAAAAATCCACCATTTTTAAACAGATAGTTTTGAAAATGAAAGAAAGATGAAGTTTTTGATTCTAACTGTTCGGTCATCTTTTTTGCCAACTCTTTATCTTCAATTTTTGTTAGCAAATTTATTTGAGACTCTGAAATACCCAATGCAAATAGTTCTTCACCAATTTCTACTATGGAGATGTACTTTTGAGGCGCAATCATTTGGGTAGTAAGTATTTTAATTGGGGACCGAGAAGAAATAAAGTTACTCGACGCTTTTCCCCTTTTCAATAATCTGATTGCAATAAAAAGAAAAATGCATAAAAGCCCTAATATCAATACCATTTTGGTAACAACCCAAAGCATTATCCTCTTTAATCTCCTAACTGTTTAACCCTATCAGCCGGGCTGATGATATCTGTAAGTCGAATACCAAACTTATCATTGACAACTACTACTTCCCCTCTTGCCACCAACTTCTTGTTTACCAATATTTCAAGAGGCTCACCAGCTAATTTATTGAGCTCTATGACAGACCCTTGGCCAAGTTGTAAAAGCTCACCAATCAGTATCTTCGTCCTGCCCAATTCAACACTAACCTCTAATGGAATATCAAGGATGAATTCTAATCGTGGATTTTCTTTCAATAGGGATTCATGAGTAATGTTTATCTGATTCTCACCTTTCCCTTTATTTTCTTCCATTATTTGATCAGTTTCCATCTTTTGCCTCCTATTGAATTTTGATCATTTCCTCAATCTGAACAGCCTTATTTGCTCCGCACACACCGGCTCTCCCCAGATATTTCGGAACATCACCTGCGTAAATTGTAAGAGGGTCAGAGATTTCATTGTCTAAATAAAAAATATCGCCAACTTTCCACCCAAATAAATCTCTAACCCTGATCTTTCCTTTTCCCAATTCCACGGTAATCTCTATCTCTGTCTGTTCTAAACGATTTAAAAGTTTTTTAGGCCAGCTATTATCAGTTTGGAGTTGATCACTTCGAAAATTTGAGTAGAGTTTTGTCTTAATTGGTTCGATCATTGAGTAGAGGATGCAAAATGCAAATGTACCTGCAGACTCTTCAACCTCGATGTTAAATGTGATAATAATGGCAAGATCCGTTGGATGGGTAATGGTTACAAATTGGGGATTGATTTCACTTCTAACATGACAAAATTTGAAGGGCTGAATAACTGCCCACGCCTTATCCATATTTGAAAAGATCATATCTACAACCTTTTTTATCAATCTATTCTCAATAGCTGTAAAATCTCTTCCTTCGATTCGAAATAATCCTTTTCCCTTTCCACCAAAAAAAAGGTCCAACAATGTAAAAACAAGTTTCGCCTCGATGGCCAAGATAGCATATCCTTTCAGAGGTTCCATTTTAAATACATGTAGACTGCTTGGTACAGGAAGTGTTTTTATAAAATCACCAAATTTCTTCATTTGAATTCCTTTGGAGAAGACATCTGCTGACTTTCTTAATGCATAGGAGAGATCGTTTCTAAGGAGTTTTGAAAACTGTTCATTTATTACCTCCAATGTAGGCATTTTTTCTCGAACGATTCGATCAGGATTATTAAAGTCATAGGGCTTCACTCCTGAAGTGTCGATACTTTGTGGTGTAGTATCGACCTCTCCACTTTCAACTCCTTTTAACAGGGCATCTATCTCTTCCTGCGATAATAATTTTTCCATTTTACTCCTATTGCATAACAAATTCTGTAAAATAGACCTCTTTTATTTTATCTTCTCCTAATAATTGATTTGCCCTCTGGACAATCTCTTTTTTCAATCTTACCTTTCCTTCACGATCATATATATCTTTGAATGTCTTTGAGGAAAGGATTGTAATGATAGCATCCCTGATTTGAGGTAGCCTCCTGTCCACTTCTTCCTCTGCCTTAGGAGTCCGACCTTCTATTTCGATACGAATTTTTAAATATCTTGGGACATCATGGTCTGCTAAATTCACAATAATTGGATCCATTGTATACAAAAATCCAATTTTTACTGGTTCTTGTTTTTTTTCTGATTCTGAAGAATGACCTTTTTGGGGAAAGGGAATACCAATTGAAATGATATTTAAAAAAGATAATATACCAATACTTACCATTACGAGAAAGATAAAACCTGCTGCAAAAATAATTAATCTTTTTTTCTTTTTATTCGAACTATCAAATTTTTCGGGCTGCTCGTTTTTCGTCCGTTCATCCAAAAAAGTGCCTTTTAATCTTTTTAGAGATGCAGAGCAACTAATGTGCCAAACCTATGACTTATTAACTAATTGAAAATATTGGTCTTTTAAGATCTGGCTAAAATATCTACTGTCAATTTTTAAATTTGTTGTCAAAGTTTTGACAAAGGAAGGAATAACTTGATTGAAATGAAAGATCATGTGGAGGTTCGAATCAGTTTCATCTTATCAAACCTCCACGGTGAGAATTATCTGATATTTATTAACTGGGCAAGCATCTCATCAGTAGTTGTTATTACCTTTGTATTAGCCTGATATCCGCGTTGAATAATAATCATCTTAATAAACTCTGCTGCCATATCCACATTTGACTCCTCTAACATAGAAGAACAGATGTTTCCCATCCCTCCAACTCCAGGTTTATTATACAGGGGATCTCCCGAACGAGTGGTTGCCTGGAAAATGTTTCCTCCTTTTCGGATAAGTCCATTTAGATTTGGGAAATCTGCAATTGCCAATCTGGCAATATTCTTTCTTATTCCATTTGTATAATTAGCCATGATATTACCTTCTTCATCAATTGCTATCCCCGAAACATTTCCCGCAGCATAACCATCTTGATAAAGTCTCTGAATCGAAGAAGCAGACCCATACTGTGTGGTTCCGGTAAAATCCACGGTGGTTGAAGGCGGGGTAAGACCATTAGCAAAGGTAATGGACTCTGTATAGAAATCCACAGGCATTGAAGTGCTGAGTTCGCCAGATTCATCAAATTCTAATTCTCCCTCTCCAAAAAGTACATACTCGCCTGATGTACCTCCTTGGACATCGGAACCATCTATTACTGCATGCCACTGCCATGTCTGATCATCTGTTTTTGTAAAATAGACCTCTATTTGATGAGACTGACCAATGGTATCAAAGATAGTTATGGCAGTTGAGAACTGGGAAGTGCTTGAAGGGTCATCAATATCCCAAGTAAGGGCTGTTTCTGAGGCATCAAGATTTAAGACCATCTCTATTTCACTTGTTACATTTGGAGGAATCATATTATTTTGATGGATCCTAATGTCTGATAAGGTTTCTATTAAATTGGTTCCAGTGCTATCATAGAGATATCCCTGGACACGATAGCCTAAATTATTAACATAGTAACCCTGATTATCGATATTGAAGTGACCTGCCCTGGTATAAAATTCCTCTCTTGTAATCGGATCTGTAACTACAAAAAATCCCTTACCATTAATGGCAATATCTGTTGCAACATCTGTTGTCTCAAGAGACCCTTGAATAAAATTTATATCTACAGTGCTTACCTTTGATCCTGCTCCTGTTTGGTTGCTTCCAGTTACCCCACTTAGAGAAACTCCCAAAACATCTTCGAAATGTGCTGAACTCCCTTTAAATCCAGTGGTATGAAGGTTAGCAATGTTATCTCCTATGACCTGCATTGCTGTAGCATGGGTATCAAGTCCACTTAATCCAGAATAAAAAGATGATGTAATAGACATGATTACTCCTCCTTTCTATAATTATTCTAATATTGTTATTATATCTTCCATTGTTGTTTTACCTGTTTTATGATTTAGATAAACTATCCCATTTTCGAAACTTACCCCTGTTATCCTATTCGATTGAAAAGAATTTACACCGATGGCATTCCCTGATTCATCAATTGCCGACACCCTGTATAAATAAACTCCATCTGGAACAGGATTTCCATTTACATCCTTCCCATCCCATATTAATTTATGTTCCGATGCATTTTTAAATCCCTCTTCTATGACACGAACTAAATTACCATGAAAATCTATGATATGCACTTTTACCTTGCCCGGTTTTGACAATTGATAAAAAGCCTCAGAGGCCTTTCCTTCCTCAACAGTTATACTATTCCCAAATGACTTAACCTTTTTTCCTATTAAATTGGCTGCCTGTAAACTATTTATAGAAGCTTGATATGAAATTAAATTCTCAAAACTCTTACTAATCCTATTTAACGCATCAAGACTTCCAAATTGGGTAAGTTGTGATGTCATTTCATGAAAATCCAATGGATTAAGGGGATTCTGAAAGCGCATTTGGGTAATCAGCAGGTTAAGGAAGTCATATTGTGAAAGGGTTGTCCTATCGTTTTGTTTTACGTTAGAAGTAGAATTTTTTGCCGATGAAATAGAAGAAATCATCCTTATCCTCCTTTCTTTAAACTCTTAAATCGATATGCTTAACTCCATATAATGATTGATTGAGACCATATGATCCAATCATGCGCTCTTCATGAACAATATCGAGCTCCTCATCTTCTTGATTGCTTTTCAAAAATCTTTTCTCTCGGGAAAGAGGGTTTTCATTTCTATCCTGAAAGCCCATCATCTCTTGATGAAAATAGATGGAAAGTCTTTCTAACTTAAATCCATCCTCACTTAAAATGCTCGATAATAAATCACGATTTAATTCTAAAAGTTGCTTTGTATCAGCATGTTCTGCCCATAGCATGATTTCAACATTCTTTTGACTATTTTTAACCTCAATCTGTATATGACCTAATTCTGGAGGATTTAAAATTAATTTAACCTTTTCTTTATCATTTTTAAGACACCAGACAACCTTTTTTTCTATCTGTTGATATATCTCTTTATAATCAATATTAGGTAAATCTGATGGGGGTCGAGTATTTGATTGAATGGGCTCATGATGCTCACTAATCATATTTTGGAAATCTCCCAAATCCATACCATCCCCGATATCATCTTGACGCTTTTGCATTGACCCTTCAATTCCAAATATTATTGAAGGCTCTTCCTCATTATTTCCCTCTTTTAGCCCGGGTAGAATTGAATCTTGAGTATAGAAATCTTTTATCGTTTTAAATCGATTGAAATCTAATAGAACTTTTTCCTTTTCAAGATTTGAGTTTTGATTTAAAAACTCTTTAAGTTCGGGAGTAATATGATTTGAATCTAAAAATGATATCTTTTTAGATTCAAAATCATGTTTAAATCTATCCTGAAATATCATTCTTGAAAATACGTTTGATATTTCATCATTTCCAGTGATAGGTATAAAAGATGGTTTTATGAAAGAATCCTTTATTCCCTCAAAATCTAAATTTTCAATCTTAATCCTTATCTCTTCTAAATCACCTTTATCAAATAACCTATCCGGGTAAGTCTCTTTTTGCGATAATATTTTATTCTGAATTAAACCATCATTTAGCAAGCAAGTGCTATCATCCCCCTTTATTGATATATTGGACTCCCAAGGAAAGATCGAATTATCTGAAATCCGAAGTGTCTTACCACACTCTTCACTATAAATCGATTCAATATCTATTTCTTTAGCAGTTGGATCCCCTGTTTCCATTTTATCTGCTTCTTCATGATGAATTAATAAGAGGTCTTGTATATGGTTTTCTGTTACAGTTTTCTTATTTAATATACCATTTGAACTAAAATCCTCCGATAGATTAGTGATTAAATTTATTTTTTGCTCAGACAGATTAAATGTCAGACTGTCCTGAAATTGAAAAGATAATAAATCACTATTTACTTGAATATTATTGGAATACAGTAGATGTATAAAAAAATTACTTAATTCTTTTTCCATAAAAGAGGATTTTTCAGAATATTTTTTAAGATTCCTAATATCTCCGGCTTTTAATATATTTTGAAAATTATCTCCCGCTTCCGGATCTCCTCGGGATACTAATTCATCACGCAAAATAAATTCCAAAATATTTGGTATAATTAGCAATTCCATCGCTATTCTTTTAAAGCAATTGATATACCAAAGTTATAAATCATTTTTAAAAATTAAATTCTATTGAAAATTCAATTAATTGCTAAAATTAGCTGGCAGGGGTTGTGAAATCTATTAAAAAGGAAAAAATTTCCTCCATCTTCAATATAGGAGAAAAATTTTCCTTTTTAAGTAGGAGTTAGAGGAGATAGAGTTGTCTGATGAATGATGAAGTGGGACTTACTTCATAAAAGGATAGAGATGTCTTTCGCTCTTTTCTATAAACTTGGGTAATAAATATATCTTTTTTGCCAAGGACCTATTCTCCTCTTTTGACCATTCTATATACACCCATCCCTTTTTCTTTATTCGGTCTATTGAAACTGGCGTACCTCGATCATCGTGTGTTAAGGTACTTGAGTCGATATGAATAAGTTTCTCATTTACAATAATTATATTATTTTTTAAATCTATCTCCATAACAATTCCCTGTGCTTTGTTCATCTCAATGTTAGAATCAGAACCAAAACACAAAGGATAGGTTAACAAAATTAACATAACAATTAAATAGATATTTATTATGTATACCCTTCTCATTCTCGTCTCCTTTTAAAAAACTATTCTCCAGTTCATTGGAATAAGAGCTTTTGGATTTTTTAACTGAGGTTGAACAACCCCTCCTCCAACACCTATATATGCTACTGCCTCACCTTCTATAAACGTAATCACTATCCCTGAAGGAATGGCTGTTCCTATAATATTAGAACGGTCCTCCCTCTTGATAACTATTTTACTCGTATCATTTAATAAATCCAGATTGAATACAGCATTTCCAGTTTGATACTCCAAGATATATACCCGTGCTGTTCCCTCTCCAACATAACAAGGATCTCCTTCTGATGCCTCGCTTGAAGGACTGAAACTCGTAAAATAGACTACCTTTCCAAAAATAACAGCAGGAGCAAGTATCTTCTCCCCAGGATATAAATCCAATTTGATAAACCATCCACTCATTGATCTTAATAGGTTCATGATCTCATTTTTTCTTTCCTGAGGTGTCTGTGGATTTTGAAGTTCATCAATTGTAACATCATATAGTTCATTTTCTGTCAATATCTGAGATGATCCTCTGTCTTTGATACCATAGATTCGATTTACGATAGTTGCCTCCTTAGGATGTTCACGATCTCCTGTGCCAAAATACAATACCTCAAAATTTCCATAATTATCCTTTTCAAGGGTAACATCCGGGGGGTAAAATATTTTCCTACCACTGCTACCATCCACGCCTGGATTTGATCTAAATATCACCCTTGCTGACCAATTATTAGGATTGGGATCTCCAATATCAAACCTCCAGATCTGGCCACCTATATCTCCTACATATAGCCTATCAATCTTGCCATCACCGTTTGTATCAACCTTTGCAATATCACTTGGAATGCAATATGCCATATCTGAATACTCTGCATGCGAAAAACTCTTAATCAAAGACCCATCCATAATATCAACCACATAAACAGCCCGTCCTTTCTGATCAGAAGCCGGAACCTCATTGTCCTGATTTTCATCATATCCCCCACCAATAAAGAATACCCATTTCTCCCCCGATCCATAAGCAATCTTCCCAATATTGGGAGTCGACCAGGACTGTCCCATCTCAGAATAAGACGAACCAGAGGCATCTGGATTAATCTCCCATAGGTATTGAGGTCTTAAGGGATTAGTAACATCAATTGCATAATAACGATTTCCTCCTCTTCTTTGGCCAAAGATCATAATGGCCTTATTTATTGACCCATCAGAGTTATAAATAATATGAGCTTTTGGAGACCCATCTACAAAGAATTCCACAACATCAGCACGAAGGGCTTGAAGTTTATTTAAAAGATTAGGAGGTATAAATGCCCATAACTCCTCGCCCGTCTCATCATCAAATGCGTGAAGCATTCCATCATTTGCTCCTGCATAAATCACTGACCGTGATTCATAATGTATAACCAATGGTCTCGAATGAAGAAATGCCCCCAAAATCCAACTTCTCTTTTCAGTTGTACTTCCATACGGGGGCTCATCATCATAGGCATCATAGCCATAAATAAATTGAATCAATTTATCTCTTTCTGTTGTGTCAGAACCAAGCCCTAACATCGCAGGGGTAATATTTGTTGTATTAAAAGCATTGGAGGAATGTGTGAGATCTGAGTTTGAACCAAGGTAGGTATAGATCTTTCTTGGATTCGAGGAAAAATCTCTATTCATTAAGACCTCTCCAACCCCACCCTTCTCAACATCCGACCCATCCATACTCAATGTTGTCCAATAAGAACGTGCAGTCTCAAGAATCTGGCCCCTATCATCCAAGACAGGCAAACCATTTACATCCAGAAGTTGACCGACATTCGCACCTGATTGGGCAATACTATACTTCTTAATATTCCCACTCCACATCTTGTCCTGATTTGGCTGAAATAAGGCAAGATATATCTTATCGCCCGCAGATGTCCTCTCCATACGACTTACGGGCACGATAGGAGCAACAAAAGAACAGGTCTTTTCAAGAATTTCTCCAATAACATTCTGAAAAGCATCAGAAAGCTCCTGGGCATTCATTGCATAATAGTATTTTCCATGACCATGAGTTGCAGTCCTTTCAAGAAGATCATTATCCTCTGTAAAACCAATTGTATACGTAATAATATTTTGCTTTCCTGTTAAATCCGAACGAAGATCACTGTCATAAAGATATTTTGCCACATCATCAAGATAGTCTGAACCGTTATCGGGATAGTTAGGATCATTAGCCGCTCCAATAGGTTCTCTTCTATCTCCATCCCTGTCTCCTATGACAGATGCCAGTATACTATTGCGGTCCTGAGTCGACATCCCATCCGTAATAATTACAATATAATTTCTTTGACAATAGTATTGAATGGGACTTGTATAGTAAACCCTAGAGTTAAAGTAGCTTTGCCCTCCCTTAAAATATAGACCTGCTTCATAAAGAGTTTCTGCCAGGGGAGTCCATGTCTCTGCCTCAATCGCATTAACATCCTGAATGAGTTGGGCCCTTGTCTGTTCATCGAGACTTCTTATAACACTTTGAATCCTTCCTCCCTCAGAATAATTAAAAATCATCACTCCAATTCTTATCCCATTTATTGTATTTAAAAATTCAGTAATCACATTTTTTGCAACCTGGATTTTGGGTGTGCTGTATAGTGGATCATTATTTACCCACGCAAGATAATTCCTATAATTGCCTGTCCTCAATGTCCTATAATCTCTCCTGCAAGTCGAATTTGTATATCCTTCATAATGTCCATATGTAGTGAGTGCTGATCGGGCATGTGAGCAAGGAACATCGGAGATACTATTTGTATAAAGAGACCATGCACCCCATGTCTGCCTATAATAAACCTTTCCTGCGTCTGATTGTGGTACAACTAAAGGGTCATATAAAGTATCAGGATTATAAGGTGGAGCAGGCACATTATCATTCATACTTCCTGAGTTATCAAAGATGATAAGTATATTTGGCTCAACCCCTTCTCCACTTGCCATATAAAGGTCAGTATCCTTAGAGAACGAATTGAAAGAAAGAGTAATTATTAACAACAAAGATAATGAAAGAATATTTATTTTATAAAACATTTTTACCTCCTTTTTCATTGCAACAACTGCTAAATCTCTAAAATATTTAGCCTTTTCATCAATTATAAATTCTTGAAATTAAAGGGTTCATAATAATAAGTTTCAATTAATAAAATTAAAATCTTATTTAATAATAGAAAAAATTCATTTATATAAATCCTTTAAGCAAAACTTATACCAAAAAATTTGTTAATATTATCTTTTGTGATAAATGGATGAAATTTAAAAAAATTTGTAATATCAATAAGTTATAATATTTTAGAAAAAATATATATTTAAAGAGTACTTCCCCTTTTTGACCCACCTATAAAAAAATTTCATAGCAGTTAACTTTTGTTTTAAATTTTAGTGGCGTATAAAAACTTTAGGAGGCTTTATTATGAAAGAAGATAGAAGAATAAAAATGATGTTATGTCTTAGATTGATAGTGATCCAATTTTAATCTTTCTTTATAACAAACTGCTGAATTTATCAATATGGAAATCCAAAGGTTCAAAGGCTCTTAGATTCCTTAATCTTCATTTATTTTTTTATTCGCCCTTAAAAAACATCTAAAAATTCTCCTATTTCCCAGAGGTCTTACTTTTTCTCGTATAAAAAAATTGGTGTCAATTCTTAGTTCCGTAAATAATAATTTCCATAATCACAATTACATCTTTATTAATGAGAAGGAGTTTTGATAAGGCTTATGACAAGATTTCTGGAAACTGAAAAAAGGCTTATGGTTGCGATTTGCCTAAGAGAAAGAGGAATTCTTCTGGGATAGATGAAAAAAGACGAGATAACCCTAAGAATCCTTATCTGGAGCTTATTCTTCTGTTACGGCATGGTATACTGAGAACTTCGATTCTCCAATACTTCTCTAATCTTTCTGGTAATTTCCTCAAATGTAAATGGTTTATGGATAAAATTTAACCTCTTCATTGAACCCATAGAAACCCCCTTGTGAATTATGCTCTCTTCAATATAACCAGACATATAAAGAACCTTAAAATCATCTCTTAATCTCCTGAGCTCATCAATCAGTTTGGGACCCCTCCAATCCGGCATAATAACATCTGTCAAAATAAGATGAACTTGACCCTTATATTCTTTTAAAAAATTCAAAGCATCGATCCCCTTACCTACAGAGAACACCTTGTAACCCTGTTTCTCTAACATTTGGGAAGTAAGATTCCTAACACCTTCGTCATCTTCAATTATTAGAATCGTTTCACTTCCTTTCGGAATCGCCTCTTCTTTATCCTTTTTTATTAGAAATTTCTCTTCATTCTCATCTACGACTGGAAGATATATCTTAAAAATACTCCCATACCCTGGCTCGCTGTATACCAATATATTCCCACCCATCTGCTTTACAATTCCATAAACAGTTGAAAGCCCAAGACCTGTTCCTTTATCTTTACCCTTCGTCGTGAAAAATGGCTCAAAAATCCTTTCTTTAATCTCTTGAGTCATCCCTATACCGGTATCACTAATTGATAGCATAACATAAGGCCCTGGCTTTAAATCGATATATCTCCTTGTATAATCCTCGCCAAGAACCACATTAGATGTTTCAATAGTAAGCCTTCCCCCATCAGGCATTGCATCTCTTGCATTTACAACCAAATTCATTAATACTTGCTCAATTTGCCCGGAATCTGCCTTCACCATCCCAAGGCCCTCTGCCAAATTTAAAACGAGTTTAATGTCCTCTCCTATAATTCTTCTTAGCATCTTTTCAAGATCGTGTATCACAGTATTAAGATTAAGAGGCCTCATCTCCACAACCTGTTTACGGCTAAATGCAAGGAGTTGACGTGTAAGGCTGGATGCCTTGTCTGCAGCCCTCTGAATCTCATTTAAGCTCTCCCGCAAAGGGTCACCATCTTTAATGCTTAAAAGGGAAAGTTGACTGTAACCTTTAATAATCGTCAACAAGTTGTTAAAGTCATGAGCAACTCCTCCTGCAAGCCTCCCGATTGCCTCCATCTTCTGTGCCTGAAGGAACTGCTGCTCAAGAGATTCTTTTTCTCTCTCTGCTTCCTTTAGTTTTGTAATATCCTGTAAGGTTGAACGAATACCTATAATCTCTCCCTTATCATCACGTAACACACAATCTGTTATCATTACAGGTAAGATACTTCCATCTTTCCTCTTAAAAAATCCCTCAAAAATAGAGCCAGATAAAATCTTTTCGGATACCCTTCTTTCAATCACATCCTTCGAATTATCCTCAGTAGTAAACTCCCATATCTTATGGCCTATCATCTCCTCTTTTCTATATCCAAGCATCTGAAGCTCTGTCTGATTAACCTCTGTAATCCGACCCTCAATATCAAATTCGTGATATCCCACAGGTGCCTCATCAAATAACTGTCTAAACCTTTGCTCACTCTTCCTTAAATTCTCTTCCATCTTTTTACGCTCAGTAATATCAATACCTAATATCGAAACCTTTCTAACCTTCCCTCCCTCATCAAAAACAGGAAATACATAATTCTCATATATCCTATCAAGACGATTATCTTCAAAACGCACAGGAATACCACTTCTAAGGACATCTTCAAAATAAAATTTTCTTAATTGTGCAACATCCTCAGGAAGCATATCATAAAGGCAGTGACCTATAACTTCTTCAGACTTTTTCCCTAACCTCCTGAAAAAGGTTTCATTTCCCATAAGGATAATACCCTTTTCATCTATTAAAAGTTGTGTTTCCGGATTTGAATTAATAAAGGTCTGCATAATTTTCATGTTCTCCCGGAGTCTGATTTCCGCATCTTTAAGCTCCGATATGTCAACCGCTACCCCCCTTAATCCTATAACCTTACCATCACGAGTAATACAGGAGACCTGAATAATTGCAGGAAAGATTTTCCCATCCTTAGTCATCAAATAAAACTCATCTCTCATTTTTTCTCCAATTAAGGCTTTTTTAAATGCTTCCTTCGCTCTTTCAACTTCCTCAGGAAAAATCAATTGAAATGCATTTATTCCTTTCTCAAGATCATCCTCACTGTAATTAAAAAGGTTAAATGCATACTTGTTGGCAAAAGTAATATTACCATCTAAATCAAGCTCAAAAACAGCATTTGGAATTAAATTACATAAATCCTTAAACCTTTCCTCACTCTTCTTTAAAGCCTCTCTGGCTTTCGTCTCCTCATTAAACATCTTCTCAATTGAACCTGCCATCTCATCAAATGCCTCTGCTATCTCTACAAGTTCTCTTGGACCCGATTTAACATTACACCTTGCTTCTATATCCCCTGAAGCAATTCTTTTTGTAGCTCTTATAATTGGATTTAAATTCCTCAAAATCAAAAGATTCCCACCAACTATCCCAGCAATTATTGCTAAACCACCAATTATAATCATTACTGCTAAACCTTTATATAAGACTTCCTCAACTCTCGCAAACACAATATCAAAAGGAAAACCTATTAAAAGATAAATATTGCCCGAATATTGAGAATTATTAAATGGATAAACCGCATATAATCTTCTTCTATCATCAAGACCCGATAAATCAACGAGCTCAATTCCACGGGATAAAGAGTTTTCTAAAATCCCAAAATTAGGATTATTCTTCCCAACCCATTTCTCTGCACCCGGATAATGAGCCAGTATCAGACCATCCTTGCTGACAAGACAAATCTCAGATCCATGGGGCAAATCAGATAGAGAAAAAATTTTACTTATTTTATCAAGGTCAAATGAGACAAAAACTATACCCCTCACCTGACCTGCATCATCAAGTATAGGGTATCCAAAATCTATAGAGGGTTTCCCACTAAACCTTCCAATCTGATAATCACCGATGGAAAAATTTTTTGTATTTACTGCTAACTTAAAATAGGGTCTATCGGATATATTTATTGCTTCTGAAAAGGGAAGAGCGCTAGCAAAAACTCTTCCACTTATATCAGCCGCTCCAATATTATGATATTCTTTATGTACCTTTAAAAATGACATAAAAAGTTCTGAGCAAGAATCCCCTTTAAGTTTTTTTACATCCGGAAATCTCGATAACATAAAAAGAAAATGCCTGATCTCATCTATTACCTGGGTATGTTGATTAAAGAGTAGTTTTGATATTCTATATGCATCTTCTTTAATATTTGCAGACGCAATCTTACGCTCTTCAAAAGAAGTAACCAGGGTAATTATCAATGCTGGAGAAATCGCAAAGATTATAAGAAATATTAAACGCAGACGAAGGGTGGAGAAAAAAACACGAAAAGACAAAAAATTCACTCCCCCTAAATTAAATAATTTTACTAAAATTTTGAAGAACAACAAGAAATATGCCAATTTTAACAAATATATTTAAACTCGTTGATTTTTAAAACGAATCTTTATTCTTAATATTTTTCAATTTTATATTTTATTTAAAAAAACTGACAATTTTTGTAAGAAATATGAAATTTTTACAAGCCTGAATAATAGAAAAAGATAAAAATTAGTGGAGTATTAATTTGGGTTGGTCCTCCCTCTTATAGAGATGTAGGAAAAGAGCTTGGGATTACTCCTCTGAGAGCCTTTCAAGCCTTTCATTGGATCGATAAGTTTGGGAGAAACTCTAAAAGCTTTGAAGAGATGGCTGAAGAACTTAAATCCCAATAGTGAGGTTACCTTTTGGCAGATGGAAAAGCTATCTTTATCAATGGAAAAGAATATGCCTTGCTTCTTACGGAGATGCCCAAACCCAATATATCCCAATAACTCGCCTTGCAGTGAATGAGAACAAAGAGGGTTGGGAGTCTGTATTTATTCCCTTTCGAGAAAGCATCCATTATCCATTGCAACGCCTTGTAATTGATGAGGATTTTGGCCTTTGGGCTGCAATTAAACGGGTCTTTCACAATGTCCCCATTCAACTCTGTGTCTGCCATGTAGAACAGTTTCTTAATTATCATTTTCGTTATAAGTATAAGGGAAATGGAAAAGGGGTAGATCGTTGAATTGTATTGTATCATATCGATATGTATTTTGGGCAAGAGATTTTATACTGGTAGAAAGAAGGGAAGCAAAGAATGTGCACGATGCATTTTGGGAAGTGTCAGAAGTAACTGGCTATGAATATGATAGTATAAAAAAGATTTATTACAAGACCTCTAATTGAAATAGATGTTAAAGAGGTCGCTGAGGAACCAATGAACCCTGAAACAGCACTGGAGGAACTTATCGCCCAGGGTGGTAGTTGTTCATGGGAGTTTTTGGCAAGGGAATTTGATAAGGATAAAGCCGATGAACTCTTTTCTCGCTATGGTGAAAAATTGAGGGAAAATAAAGAAAAACTGAGAAAAAAGGAATAATATAGGAAGGAGAAATTTATGAAAATAAACATTGTATATAAAAAGGAAAAAGAATGGTTTGTGGGATATATCCAGGAATATCCTGAATATGAAAGCCAGGGGACAACTCTGGAGGAATTAAAGAATAATTTAATAGAAATCTATAATGATATTAGAAATGGCTTGGTGCCCGAGGCAGAACCTTTTCAGATATTGGAATTATCAATTTAAAAAGAGAAGAATTGCTTAGAATAATCAGTTCAATTGGTTGGGTTTTTGTGCGTCATGGTGCTAACCATGATTGGTATAAAAATCCTCAAACTGGTAAGACTCAACCCATTCCAAGACATAGAGAAATTGAAGATGGCCTCGTTAAAAGAATCATTAATAGATTATCGTAGAGATATGTCAAAAATTTAAAAAAGACGGTTCTATTTTTGCTATTCAATACCAGAAACCCCATATTTTCTTTTTCAATTTACTTAGACACTTTACTTCAATCCAAGAAGAAATTCCGTAACAGGCTCGATGGAAATACCATCTCTTAAGAGTTTATCCGTTCCCCTATAGAGAAGGAACCTTTTTGCTTCTGGATAGTCTTCGCCGAATGATTTAAGTGGTCTTAAGTCCTGAGGATGGATGATTGAGGAGTTTTTTACCTCTATCGCATAAAAGATTTCCTTGCCATAAACAATAAAGTCAACTTCGGTTCCTGCACTTGTTCTCCAATAAAAGAGTTCGCAATCGGGATGAAAATAATCTATCCATGCCCTCAGGTGCTGTGCTACAAACCCTTCGAGGGCTGCACCTGATTTTTCCTCAGGTCTATCAAGAGGACCAGATGGTCGAAGAATATTATAAATACCAGCATCAAAGAAATAAAATTTGGGATGAACCACTAAAGCTCTTTTTGCCCTCCGAGAAAATACAGGGATTCTAAAAGCAATAAGCAAGTCTTCTAATATTACAATATAACCCTCCACTACTTTACGTTCTACCTGGCATTCACGCGCCACATTGCTAATATTCAGGACTGAGCCATGCGAAAAGCTAATAGCTTCGAGAAACCTTGTAAAGTTCCCAATGTTTCGAGTGAGCCCTTCCATCTGGACTTCTTCCCTTATGTAGAGATCTACATAAGCCTGAAGTGTTGCCATCGGGTTTGTGCTATTTATGATAAGTGGTATCGTTCCTATTTGTAGTGCTTTATCGAGATCAAACAGATTTTTGAGCTCGGCTGCCATAAATGGGTGCATATGTCTCATAAGGGCTCGACCAGCAAGGAGGTTCACACCTCCCCTTCGTAACTTGCGAGCACTTGAACCAGTCATGATAAACTGGATACCCCGCTTCTCCTCAATGAGGCTATGCACTACTTCCAAAAGTTGGGGGGCCTTCTGTATCTCGTCTATAATTACCGTTTTTTTCTCTTTGTTTGCATCCATTAATTCTTTTAGTCTTTCGGGGCGGGCGGAATAGTTTCTAAAGACATCGGGAAGTAAAAGATCAAGGTATAATGCCTGTGGATAGGTCCTTTTGATAAAGGTGGACTTCCCTGTGCCCCTCGGTCCAAAGAGAAAAAAGCTTTGCTTTTCAGGTCTCAAAAATCGTTTTATCACTTCCATTTTTAGTCTATTTTTGGAATTATAATATCCAAAATCTAAATCTATGTCAAGTATAATATGATTAAAAAATGTCTTGGAAAATGGGTTGCACTTATGAAATCAGTATTGATTTGCTTCATATCAAATTAAATCTTACCTTTTAATAATGCCCCCAACTTGTTGAGTTTTGTGTCATTTCAATAGAATATCCCTATCACAAATTATCCCCCAAAGACGGGATGATGATAGACTATAATTATTGTGCTAAAATTGTGCTAAATTTGTGCTAAAATAAGCTCAAATATATAGACTAAAGTAAAATAAAAAATACTAAGATTTAATTCGATTAGTCTTTTAATTTCAATAAATTAGGAGAAACCAGGCGAAAGATCAAGGGGTTAGAAAAATTGCCTTTTTCGGACTTCGAATCCGCAAGTCGGAAGTTCGAGTCTCCCGGACGCGCCAATAATTTCAATAAATTACAAACTCAAATAAAATTCTATCTCATACGAATGTACCAATTTTTCGTTAATCTTTTCAATCCTTCATAATTCCTCTTAAATTTATAGTTCATTTCTTAATCTACGTAAAAGTATTTAAAAGGATTTTCATTCCTTTAGGCATTGCGAGCAAAGCAAGGATGCAGAAAAGTGTTGACACATTGAAGTATTTTTTAGTAATATGAAATCTATAATTTGGATTTTGAGATGATAATTTGGATCAGAAATTCCTCAAGTTATAGACCTCCGATTTCAAAAGATTTTGTTCAATATTTAGAGTAAGTCTTTAGGTTCTTTTATTTAGTATTTATTTAAAATATTAACATATTATGTCGTTTATCTTTTTCGGTTAAGTAAGCACAATTTTCTGATTAGCTAACCCATTTGACAATTTCTTAGGTGATAAATTGGAAAAACTAAACTATTATTAACATGAAAAAAAGACTCTACTTACTAATAATGAGTATTTTTATTGGTATGTGTGTTCTCCTTTTTTATGTTTTTTATTATGAGGCCAAAAAGAATGCTATCCAGAAACTTAATGAAGAACAGATGATTCATGCTAAACAAGCAGCTCAAGGGATTAAAGAATTCTTCAAGACATGGACATATATTCTTGATTCACTATCCAGAATGGATGAAATCATTAACAACAATATTGATGGACAACGCTATATGTGGTTGATTTTCGAATCACATCGAGAACAAATTAAGTCAATTACCCGGGTGGATGAAAAAGGAACAATTCTATACACTGTTCCATATAGTCTTTATACAGGAAGTAGCATTTTGGGACAGAAGCATTTTCAAGAAATATTGAAAGAACGTAAACCTGTAGTGAGCAATGTGTTTAAGGCTATTCAGGGCTTCGATGTTGTTGCCCTTCATGTTCCCATTTTAAAAGGTGGTATTTTTAAAGGTACGATTGCAATCCTGATAGATTTTGAAAGTTTAGCAAAGCGTTTTCTGCAAGTAATCAGAATCGGAGAAACAGGTTATGCCTTGCTCCTAAGCGCTGACGGGACACTGTTGTATAGCCCAATTCATGAGTTTGTTGGAAAATCTGTTTTTGATATATACAAGGATTCTTTATCAATATCCTCCATGGTGAATAATATGCTTCAGGGGCGTAAGGGAATAACAACATACACCATCGATAGAAAAAACGGCCAAAAAGTAAGGTCTATTAAACAATACGCAGTATATATGCCCATACATATTGGGAATACATTCTGGTCAATAGCAGTTGTATGTTCTGATAAAGAAGTTCTTTCTGTACTTTCCTTTTTTAGGAATAGGTTGATTCTACTCATGATTATAATATTATTAGGTGGTTCTATTTTTTTAATTAAATTAGAACATTCTAAAAAGGTTTTGCAGAACCTTATTAATGAGATGGACAAAGCTAAAAAAGAACTTGAAAAAGCAAATCTTCGCTTACAGGAGCTTGACAAGCTAAAATCCATGTTTATTGCATCGATGAGCCACGAGCTTAGAACACCTCTTAATTCGATAATTGGTTTTTCGAGTATCTTACTTAATGAATGGACAGGCCCTTTAAATTCCGAGCAGAAGGAGAATCTATCGATAATCCTACGTTCTGGGAAACATTTATTATCACTAATCAATGACGTCATTGATGTTTCTAAGATTGAGGCAGGGGTAGTTGAGCCCGAAGTTAAAGATTTTGATTTATACGATCTTTTGATGGAGGCTATAAATTCTATAAAGAAGGACATAGAATCAAAAAGGATAGAGCTTAGAGTTAACCTAATTCATCAGAAAATGTATACTGATAGAAGAAGGCTTCTTCAATGTGTTATGAACCTGTTGAGTAATGCGCTGAAGTTTACGGAGAAAGGCTATATTAAATTAAGTGTCCAGAAAATGAGAGATGAATTAACTCCCATCGGTTCCTCCTTTAACCACCCTCAAATCCCCCCTTATTTAAGGGGGGAAGAAGAGGGGTTAATTGTTATCTCAGTTGAGGATACAGGTATAGGTATTAGGGATGAGGATTTATCAAAACTTTTCCAGCCGTTTGTTAGGTTGGAATCGTCGTTAAAAAGAAAAGTTTTGGGGACAGGATTAGGATTATATTTGACTAAAAAGATTTTAAAAGAGATTTTAAAAGGGGAGATTGAAGTAGAGAGTGAATTTGGAAAAGGTAGTATTTTTAGGATAAAGGTTCCAACAGTCTTGGGGGGTTACCCCCCCTACCCCCTCTTAAAATAAGAGGGGAAAAAAGAAGGATCTTAAAATAATAGGGGGAAAAAGGGGGGATCTTAAAATAAAAGGGAGAAAAGAGAGGAAGTGAGGCCTTACAATAAGAATAGGAAATAGAAGGGTCATAAAATAAAAGGGGGGACATAATCCCCTTCTTAAATTAAGGGGACCAACATTATCCCTCCCCTTTAAATTAATGGGACCCAACATCTAACCTCCCCTTAATCTAAGTGGAGGCAGGAAGGGTTAAAAAAAGAGGAATCATATGAAAAAAGTCCTTGTTATTGAAGATAATCCTGATAATTTAAGGCTAATAAGTTATGCTTTAAGAAGAAATGGCTATGAAATTATCTCTTCTGATAATGGAGAAGATGGTATAGAGCTTGCAATGAAGGAAGATCCTTTTTTTATTATTATTGATGTAAATCTTCCAGGGATAGACGGATTGGAGGTTGCAAGAAGGATAAGAAAACTTCATCCAAAAAAGGAGCTCCCACTTATTGCCATTACTTCTTATGCTATGGTGGGGGATAGAGAGAGAATTATGAAGGCTGGTTTTAATGGATATTTTGAGAAACCTATAGATCCTCTGACCATTATTGATAGTATTCATCGCGTTTTAAACCTAAGGGGGTGAAAAAAATGGTAATCTTAATAGTGGATGATAATAAAGATGAGCTTCTACTTCTTGAAACCATATTGAAAAGTGATGGCCATGAGGTTATTCCTGCGGGCAACGGTGAAGAGGCTATTAAGAAGCTCCGTTCAGAAAAGGTTGACATGATTATCTCTGATATCCTTATGCCAGTGATGGATGGATTTCAGTTATGCAGGGAAGTGAGGAAAGATGAGAAACTAAAGAATATTCCTTTTATCTTTTATACAGCCACTTATTTAAATGATAAGGATGAGGAACTCGGATTAAAAATTGGTGCAGATAGATATATTAGAAAACCTATTGAGCCAGATGAACTTCTTCAAATTATTAAAGAGGTGTTTAAAGAAGTAGAGAAGAAAAAGATCAGGGAATTTATCACCGAGGGAGAAGAAGAGGTATTAAGGCTTTATAATGAGCGATTGGTTAAAAAGCTCGAGAAGAAGGTATTCGAATTAAAGAGTCTGGAAGAAAAGTATCAAAGGCTTTGTGAAAATATAAACGATTTTGTATTCTCTCTTGATGAGAAAGGCTATTTTACAGATGCAAATTGTAGGTCTGAGATGTTTGGATATATGCCTGAAGAGGTTATTGGCAGACATTTTACTGAATTTTTAACTAATGAAAGTCAGAAAGTGGCACTCGATCATTTCCAACGTGCAAAAAGAGGAGAAAGCCACTCCGATCTTTATGAGGTTCAAGTGGTTAGAAAAGATGGTGGCATCTCAGATGTAGAGCTAAGCATGGCTACACTTTACAAGGATGGTAAATTTGTAGGTCGTTTTGGAGTGGCAAGAGATATCACCGAGCGTAAACGTATGGAAAGTAAGATTTATGAGCTTCTTAGATTTCAAGAAAGCATTATTGATAATGCAAATATCTGGTTGGATGTTCTTGATAAAGAAGGAAACGTCTTGATATGGAATAAGGCTGCTGAGGATATAAGCGGTTATTCAAGAAGGGAAGTAATAGGTAATAAAAAGATCTGGGAATGGTTATATCCGGATGAGGAATACAGGTCTAAGATTTTTGAGAAAGTAACTTCAATTATAGAAAAAGGCGAAGTGGTTGAGGATTTTGAAACAAATATTATATGCAAAGATGGCAAAGAGAAAACCATATCATGGCATTCAAGGAATTTAATTGATGAAAAAGGAAATCCAATAGGCTCTATTGCCCTTGGTCATGATATAACAGAACATAAGAAAGCTGAGCAGGCACTAATTGAGAGTGAAGAAAAATTTCGAAAATTAGCAGAGGCCTCACCAGTTGGCGTATTTATAATCTCCGAGAATATTTTTCGCTATGTGAATAAGGCTTTTTTATCAATCTCTGAATATGAAATAGATGAAATCATAGATCGTCTAAGTCCCTTGGATTTAGTCCATCCAGAAGATAGAGCTAATGTTAAAGAAATCTTGGAAAAGGGTTTAAGTGGAGATATAGAAGAAGCACACTTTGAGATTAGAGGTCTTAGAAAGGATGGTACGATAAATTATTGTGAGATTCATGGAAGAAGGATTGAATATCAAAATAAGATTGGAATTATTGGAACACTTATTGATATTACTGAACGAAAGAAAGCCGAAGAAGCATTGAGAAAAAGCGAAGAACGTTATCGTTTTATTTCTGAGCTCATTTCAGATTATGCATATGCGTTTAAGGTTGAACCAGATGGGAGGTTTAGAGGGGAATGGTTAACCGAATCATTTACAAAAGTATTTGGATATACAAAAGATGAAATTGATCAGCGTGGGGGGTGGCAAAGCTTGGTCCATCCTGATGACTTGGCAATCGCTTTACAACACGCTCAAAAAGTAGCAAGTGGAGAGTCTGATATCTGTGAATGGCGATTTCTCACCCGCGCTGGTGAAGCTCGCTGGGTTCGAGATTATGCAATACCTGTATGGGATGAAACTCGGAGTCGTTTCATTCGAATTTATGGTGCAGCTCAGGACATCACAGAGCGAAAGTTATCAGAAGAGAGATTCAGGCAGTTTTTTGAGAATGCACCGGTTTATTGTTATATGGTCTCTACAGAAGGGATTATTCTTGATATAAACAAGGCTGCGCTAAATTGCCTCGGTTATGAAAAAGAGGAGTTAATAGGAAAGCCTGTAGCTAATATTTATGCCCCTGAGTATCAATCCAGGGCAAGAGAGAATCTGGAGAAATGGAGAACAACTGGAAGGCTTGATAATGTTGAGATGGAGATTATTACAAAAAAAGGTGAAAGAAGGGCAGTGGTTCTTAGTGCTGATGCAATTAGAGATAGTAGCGGGAAGATATTATATTCAATATCTATTCAGAGGGATATAACTGAGAGAAGAAGTCTTGAGGAGCAGTTGCGTCAGGCACAGAAGATGGAGGCGATAGGTAGTTTGGCTGGAGGGATTGCGCATGATTTTAATAATATTCTCAGTGTAATCAAGGGAAGTGCCCAGCTATCACTTATGGACCTAAGAGAAGGTGA
>JBBIOI010000028.1:0-32282 GCA_037443425.1 Deltaproteobacteria bacterium | reverse complement strand
TTGTGGCTTGCCGAATCATCATCTTTTGAGCTCCCTAAATGAGACCTCTGAAAAACTACTTAAAAATTCTTTCATAAGCGATTGTTAGCAATTTAAACATTAAAAGCCCGCATTCGAAGGGTTTTGAACCCTACCTCCTCAGTCTATCAAAGACTTTTTCAAAGGTCTCTAAATGTTCTCTTGACACATATTTCTCTTTCAGAAAGAATTAAATTATATGGAGGGTAAAACGAGGGGTTTATACAATTTGTTTGAGTCTTTCATCTCAGAAAAATTTAAATACATTGGGCTTACAGGGCTTGGTGGATCCTCAAAGGCATTTATATTATCTAATCTGAGGAAAAGGGTCAAAGGGCCTTTTCTGATAATTGTTCCTCATCTAAAGAATGCCCAAGCCCTAATAGAAGATATCATTTTTTTTGATAAAGATTTAGAGCCAATAATTTCATTATTTCCTCAATGGGAAAGTCTTCCATATGATGAAATTCCCCCACATCCTGAAGTTTTAAGGCAGAGGGTAAAATGTCTATATTCCATCTTGAGAAATTATGAGAAAATAATTGTAGTCTTGCCTATTAAGGCTGTCATGCAAAAGGTTATCTCTCCGGAAGAATTAGAGGGTTCTATTCTTCGTCTTCATAAGGCTCGTGAAATAGATCGTGACGAGCTCTTACGCTTTCTAATTGAAAAGGGATATAACCATGTAAAGATTGTGGAGGAGAGGGGAGATTTCAGTGTAAGGGGAGCAATCATAGATATTTATACGCCTTTTTATGAACACCCAATTCGATTGGAATTTAATGGAGATAGATTAGAGTCGATCCGAAGGTTTGATATTGAAAGCCAGAGATCCATTTCTGATGGTTTGCTTGAGGAAGTCATTCTCCTTCCAGCCAAAGACATTTTAAATGACCCGCTCTCAAAGCCATTATCGAATATCTTTGAATTTTTAAGGGTAGATGGAATCGTCTTCATTGAAGAGGGTGAGGAGGTAAAGAGGGAGATAAATGCATACTCTAATATGATAGAAGATCGTTATGAGAAGGCATCCATGAAAAAAGGCCACGTCCTTTCACCCGAGACACTTTATCTGAAAGAGGATAAAGTATTTAGTTTGCTTAGAAGGTTTCCAGTAGTTTTTCTTGAAAGAGGACCAATTGCGCCAGTTGAATGCGAAAAGATTTTTCCATTCAATTTTGAACAAAATGATGATATTCGAAGTGAGCTAAAGCTTTCGATTTCAATGAAGACAAGACTTAGAGAGGAAGAAGAAACTCCTTTTTATTCTTTTATCCAGAGGCTTAAGGAATGGCAAAAGAAGGATATAAGGTGTTTTATTGTTTCGCACAGTCAACTTCAGGCTGAACGCTTAAGGGATCTCATCTATTCCTATGGTGAGAAAGCCTGCCTTGAGACATCAATAAGTTTTAAGGACGTAATTGACAATACGACTTCTGGAGTTTATCTGATTTTGGGTTTTCTTTCATCTGGATTTAGGAACTTAGAAGATAAATGGGTCCTTTTGACCGAAGAAGAGATATTTGGTGCAAGAAGGAGAACAGGGGCAGAAAGGGAAAAGGTTTCTCAGGGTAGAAAGGTTTCCTCACAGATTACACCTAAAGAATTGAAAGAAGGAGACCTTGTTGTACATGTAGATTATGGGATTGGTCGCTACCAAGGACTCAGACATTTAAAGATCGGAGGGGTTTCGAACGATTATCTATTACTTGAATATCTCGATGGGGACAAACTTTATCTCCCAGTAGATAGAATGAATCTTGTTCAACATTATATTGGAGGTGATGGTAGGCCTCCGAGATTGGATAAGCTTGGTGGTAGTTCGTGGCAGAAGGTAAAAAAGAGGGTTAAGACTGCAATCTCCGAAATGGTGAAGGAGATCGTAGATCTTTATGCAGTAAGACAAGCATTTGAAGGATATAGTTTCCCTCCATTAGATCAATTTTATAAAGAGTTTGAGGCATCATTTGAATATGAGGAAACACCTGATCAGTTAAAGGCCATTGAAGATGTAATGAGGGATATGGGACTTCCAAAACCCATGGATCGTTTGATATGTGGAGATGTAGGATTTGGAAAGACAGAGGTAGCCTTAAGGGCAGCCTATCGAGCTGTTATGAGTGGTAAACAGGTTGCACTCCTTGTACCTACAACAGTGCTTGCTCAACAGCATTATCAGACCTTTAGAGAAAGATTCAAAATGTATCCTGTTGTTATAGAGGTACTAAGTAGATTTCGAACACCCGGACAGCAGAAGGATATCCTCGAACGATTAAGAGGAGGAAAGGTCGATATACTTATAGGCACACATCGTATCCTACAGAAGGATGTGGTTTTTCATGATCTTGGATTGGTTATCATAGATGAAGAACATCGATTTGGTGTTTCACATAAAGAGAGACTAAAGCAGATAAGAAAACTTGTTGATGTAATTACATTAACAGCAACTCCCATCCCCAGGACACTTCAGATGGCACTTTCTGGAATTCGTGATTTAAGCCTTATCCAGACTCCTCCAGAGAACCGGCAGGCAATAAGAACTTTTGTTGTCCGTTATGATGATGAAATTATTGAGGAGGCAATAAGAAGGGAGTTTGAAAGAGGCGGGCAGGTATTTTTTGTTCAACCAAAGATCCAGAATATCTATCATATGGCCAACCATCTAAAGCATTTGGTTCCTGAGGCCTCTGTGGCAGTAGCACATGGTCAGATGAAGGCAAGAGAACTTGAAGAAGTAATGGTTAAATTTATAAACAAAAGGGTTAATCTTTTAGTATGTACAAATATCATTGGTTCAGGTCTGGATATTCCGGCAGCAAATACTATCCTGATAAATCATGCAGAACAGTTTGGTCTTGCTGATCTTTATCAGCTCCGTGGAAGGGTAGGGAGAGGAAGTCAACAGGCCTATGCCTATCTGATTATCCCTGGAGAGCTCTCAATTTCATCTGATGCCTTAAGAAGGTTAAGAGCCATACAAGAGTTTAGTGAACTTGGCTCAGGATTTAGACTTGCCCTTGAGGATCTTGAGATCAGGGGGGCAGGAAATCTACTTGGCAAGTCGCAATCGGGTCATATCGCTGCAGTGGGATTTGAACTTTATACACAGATGATGGAAAAGGCTATTAAAGAGTTAAAAGGAGAGCCAATAATTGAAGAGATTATTCCTGAGATTCATTTACAGCTTTCTGCCTTTATCCCTGAGAGCTATATAGAAGATCCTACGGAGAGATTAAATATCTATCGAAGGCTTTCTTTCTCAAAATCGAATGAAGATGTAGAGGGTATAAGGGAGGAATTAATAGATAGATTTGGTGATGTCCCTGAAGAGGTAAAAAACCTTTTAGAGGTAATAAAAATAAAGATTTTACTAACCAGATTAGCAATAAAAAGACTCGAAGAGAATGAGTCACAGTTGGTCCTTACCTTCCATGACACCACACCTGTTTCACCAGATAAAATAAAGGAATTGATTCAAAATGATAAGGAGACCCATTTTAGGTTAACGCCTGATTCTCGGCTAATTGTCCAGGATTTACCAGAGATAAGAAAAGATCCAATAGGTGTTGCAAAAAGGATATTGCAAGCCATTGCTTGATATGATAGAGTTTTTCATAAATAAGATTCCTTTAACTGTTGATGGAAAGGGAATTGTCTATATGAGAAAGATATTTTTGGTGGTCCTTTTTTCAATCATACTTTTAACTGTAGCATGCGACCGTACCAAAAAGAAAGAACTTGGGAGTAACGAATTGGTGAGGATTAATGATACATCTATTACAATTGATGAATTCCACCAGATCCTTGAGGCTCAGCCATTAGAAGGGAAGATAAGATTGCTCAACGAAAAGGGGATGAGGGATTTCCTCGAAAATTATATTATCACCCGAGAAGTACTCTATCAAGAGGCAAAAAGGAAAGGGCTTGATAAGAAGAAAGAGATCTTGGCAAAGGTTGAAGATTTTAAACGGGCAATGTTGATAGATGCCCTTCTCGAAGAGGAGCTAAAGGGAAAAACTGAGGTTACAGAAGATGAAATTAGAAAATATTATGATGAGAATAAGAAGGAATTCATTGAACCTCTGGAAGTAAAGATCAGGCAGATTATTGTGGATTCTGAGCTCGTTTTAAGAGAGGTGCTTACAAGACTTGCCCAGGGAGAAAGTTTTGAGAAGATTGCATCTATATATAATATAGGTAGATTCAAGGAGGATGGCGGAAACCTCGGTTATATAAGAAGGGGACAATTGGCTCGCTCATTTTCACAATTTGAAGAGGCTGCCTTCTCTTTGAGAAATAAGGGTGATGTAAGCGATGTGATAAGGACACCCTATGGTTATCACATTATAAAACTGGAGGATGTGCGAGGAAGTAATCTTAGACCCCTTGACCAAGTTAGAGATAAGATCCGAGGTATCATTGAACCCAGAAAGAAACAGGAGGTTTATCTAAGGTACTTAAAAGAATTAAAGTCAAAGGCAAATATTATGATAAATGAAAAGCTATGGGAAGAGGAGGAAAAGAGAGGAGTGAAATCAAAAGGGGAGAATAAATAGATGAAAAATTTTGGCATTAACTCCCACCAAAAGATATTAATCTTAATGGTCTTATTTTTTTCAGTCATCCTGATTTTTTCTAACTGCGAGAGATTAAGAGGCTTTCCAGAAGGTGTTATTGCAATTGTAAATAACGAGAATATTACACTTGAGGAGTTCAATAAAGAATTTAAAGGAATGGTATTAGAAACTCAAGCTAAGGTGGGAAATCCAAATACAAAAAGACTTAAAGAGGCATTTTTAAATCAGATGATTGAGAGAAAAATCCTTGTCCAAGAAGCAAGGAAGTTAGGTTTAATGGTTTCAAAAGAAGAGATAAATAGAGCCTTACAGGAAATCAAATTGGATTATAAAGAAGAAGAATTCTTGGAAAGGTTAAAACTTATAGGAATCGGTCTGGATGAGCTAAGACAGAGACTTGAAGAAAGGATACTGGCAGAAAAGATGATTAGAAGCGCTACAGATTACCACGGAGAGGTGGATGAGAAGGAGGCTTTAAAATTTTACGAAGAGAACCGTTCTTATTTTCAAGTCCCTGAAATGGTAAGGGTGCGACAGATTGTTGTATTAGATGGACAAGAGGCGATACAGATTCTAAAGAGACTAAAGAAAGGTGAGAATTTTGAGAAGCTTGCAAGAGAGAAGTCTATTGGACCTGAAAAGGACAAAGGCGGTGATCTCGGATATTTTAGCAGAGGCGAAAGACCTTCAGAATTCGATCTTGTTTTTGAAATGGAAGTGGGTAGAATAAGTGATATCATTAAGACCCCTTACGGGTATCATATATTTAAATTAGAAGAGAAGATAGAACCCCGAGAGATTCCCTATAATGAGGCAAAATCAAAGATTATTCAGGCAATTGCTAAAAAGAAAGGTGAGGAGAACTTCAGGCAATGGTTAAAGAAATTAAAGCAAAAGGCAAGGATAAAGATAAACATGGATTGGCTAAATTCCTGACAATCACAATTGTATTAATATCTTTCCTCCTTTTTTTTCAATCATTAAAAAAGGCTAATGGTGTTGTTGATCGGATTGTTGCAATTGTAAATCAGGAAGTGATAACACTTTCTGAGGTTGAGAGATATGCAGAGCCTTTTATTAAAGAATTGAAATCTGAAGACCCTTTTCAAAGAAAGGAGGAGAAGAAAGAATTATATAGGAAAATTTTAGATAAACTTATAGAAGAGAGGCTATTAGACCAAGAGGCAAAAAGATTGGGGATTAAAGTTACATCAAAAGAGATAGAGTCGGTCATTGAGGATATAAGGCAAAGGAATAATCTTACCCAGGAGGGGTTGGCAAAGGCCTTAGAAAAAGAGGGACAAACCTTAGAATCTTTTAAAAAACAGATAGAGAGGAGGCTTCAAAGCAGTAAATTAATCAATTTGTCGATTAAGGTGGATTTTAAGATTGATGAAAAGAGACTTAGGGAGTTCTACGAAAAGAACATAGAACTTTATAAAAGAGATGAGTTATATCGACCTGCCCATATCTTTTTTGCTATTCCTAAAGATGCCAACCCAGCAAAGGTTAACGAGATAAAAAAGAGGTGTCAGATGGTTTTGGAAAAGATAAAAAAAGGAGAGGATTTTGGAGAAATGGCACTTCTTTACTCCGAGGATCCATCAAGTCAAGATAGGGGAGATCTTGGATATTTTAAAAAGGGTGATTTATTACCTGCAATAGAAAAAGAGGCGCTTCGTCTGAAGGTAGGAGAGGTAAGCAGTATAATACGTAGCGAGTTTGGGTTTCATATAGTTAAGCTATTAGATAAAAAAGGTGGCGACCCAATTCCATTTGAAGAGGTAGTGGAGAACGTAAGGAAAGATTTTATGGAAAGGGAGATAGAGAAGAGTTTAAAACAATATTTATCAACATTGAAAGAGAAGTCTATTATTGAGATAAAACTTTGAGTAATTTAATGAACCTTCCAAAGATAGGGATAACAATGGGTGATCCTACTGGAATAGGGCCAGAAATAATCGTAAAGGCCCTTTCTATGGATGAACCTTTCAGGGTCTGTAGACCATTTGTTTTTGGCGATCCAAATATAATATTGAAAACAATCGAGATCTTCGGCCTTGAAGCGGTTGTGGAAATCTGTAGTGAGATTCCTGAAAGAGGTTATCGTCCTAAAAAGATATACATTTTTGCTTCAACCATGCTTGATAATTCAAGGATAAATTTTGGTAATCCTGATAAAGAATGTGGCATTGCAATGGCAAGGTATATTGAGGATGCAGTTAATTGGTTAAAAAAAGGTCTTATAGATGCAATAACAACATGTCCAATAAATAAAGAAGCTATAAATAAGGCAGGCTTCCATTTTCCGGGACATACAGAATTTATAGCACACCTCACAGGAGTTACCTCTGTGGCCATGATGTTTTTGACCCCAAGATGGAGGGTTGTGCTTGCAACCACACACCTCCCCCTTAAAGATGTTCCAAAATTTATAAATAAGGTCCATATACTTTCTATTATCAGACTAACGAATGATGGTTTGCGGAGATTTTTTAGGATCTCCAAACCCCGAATAGCAGTCCTTGGCCTTAATCCACATTGTGGGGAGGATGGACTTTTAGGGAATGAGGAGATAGAAGAGATTATCCCCTCGATTCAGGAGGCAAAAAGAGAGTCTATCAGTGTTGAAGGACCATTCCCTGCTGACTCTTTTTTTAATCTGGAGAGGGATTCGGTATTTGATGCAGTGGTCTCAATGTATCATGATCAAGGTCTTATCCCCATAAAGATGATGGATTTCAAAGAAGCAGTTAATTTTACACTTGGATTGCCTTTTGTGAGGACATCTGTAGCTCATGGCACTGCATACGATATTGCAGGCAAAGGCATAGCAGATCCCAAAAATTTGATTAAAGCCCTTTTAGTAGCCTCTGAATTATCAAGGAAGTCTTCTCAGGAATGATTAAAAGTCAAATACTTAAGAGATTTCTTATCTCATTATGGTTTGTAAAGACCCCCTTTTTATTTCCAATTCCTGTACATGCCCACAATGGAAATTGGGCTGAAGGGATTGCCTGGATTTCTTTTTTCTTATTCACAGCATTCGAGGTCATTCTTATTACGTTTTATCTTATTATACGAAAGGCATTAAATGAAGATCATCCATTAAGGATTGGGACTAAATTTGTTTTAATTATCATCTCCCTATTTTACCTTTTAGGCTTATCTAATCATTTCTATTATTTCATATTTAAGTTGAATAATAAGGGTATTATCAACAAGCCGACATATCTATTTTTCATTTATTTCTTTATATTAAATTTATATTTGATTAGGTGGTCCAAAGGAAATAAAAAAAAGATACGTATAACTCAGACACTTTTTATGTTTTTTTTAGTCCTGTTCTTTTCGTGGTTGATTTCTCCAAGGATTCAAGTATATGTAACCGAAAAGAATTACTGGGATTTGCCATTCGGTTCAGGGCTTTGGGGTGCTATGAATGCGGGATATTTCCTTTTTCACCCCATCAGTGTACCTCTTTTATTTGGTTTAATCGTATGGTTTATCTATTTCATAAATGGGTGGATTTACAAATCTTTTAAAAAGCATTCTTTGGTTAAGATCAGAAGGATATCTTTTCAACTTATTATATCTATCTCTTTAGCATTTTTATTAATGGGACTTTTTGAGCCAAGGATTTCTGGTCCAATCCCTAAGAGTTTTGTCTGGCCAAAGCTTAAGACCAAAAGAGGTGATAGTTATAATGCATTAAGGTGGGCAGAATATTATGGTTTCAATATATCGAGGGAAGAGATTTTAGGGCACCCTCAGTATGTAAATGCATTCATGAGGAGGGCAAATCGAAGGGTTAAGAATGGTGATTATGAAAAAGCCCTATCAGATTTTATGAGAATCCATAATATATTCAGTGAGAAAGGAGTTAAGCCTTATCTCAATTTCAATCAAATAACCTATAACCTTCAGGTTGGGTGGTTATTGTCAACCTGTCCGATTGATAAGATAAGAGATGGGAGAAAGGCTATCGAACTCATTACAGATGCCATTTCATTATATGGTCTCGATTTGATAGAGATACCTGTAGATCAAATTATTATAGAGCAGAAAAAGTATACGGATTGGCGAAAAGATACTATCATGAATGTTAAAATACTTCAGATCCTTGCTGCAGCCTATGCAGAAACATCGAACTTTGTAGAAGCACGTAGGGTCCAAGAAAAGGCATTGAATTTACTGTTAATCCAAAGCAGAAAGGATTATGAAGACGGGATATCGATTTTAAATGAACAGTTCCAAAATTACATGAATAATATCCCGTGGAGAAATTTATCAAGATCGATTTCGCCAATCTACTTTTAATAGTAGCTCTCGTTATATATTAATTTTCACCCATTAAATTTAGATAATCATATAATTAAAAATACTAAAGAGGTTGACAAATAACGACTTTTAGGCTAAAAGACTTTTTGTGAAAAATATCTTTTTAAAAGGAGTATAAGAATGAGGGAAGTGGTTATTGTAAGTGCTGCAAGAACTCCTATTGGTAGTTTTGGAGGTTCTTTAAAAGATGTTCCAGCAGTGAAATTAGGTGCTCTTGTAATAAGAGAAGTCCTAAAGAAGATCGCTGCAAAGCCAGTCGTTAAAAAAGAGGTCCTTGATATGGCGCCAAATGCATTTAAGGGGGCAGGATTGACTGATCTTGAGAAGTCATATTATCAATGGGATAATGCGAAGATTGAGATTCATGTAGACGAAGTAATAATGGGAAATGTTATTCAAGCTGGTCAGGGGCAGAATCCTGCTCGTCAAGCAATGATATATGGAGGGATTCCCAAAGAGACAGTAGCATTTACTGTGAACAAGGTTTGTGCATCAGGGCTTAAGGCTATTGCACTTGGTGTCCAGTCTATCCAAGCAGGAGAGGCAGAGGTTATAATAGCTGGTGGTATGGAAAATATGAGCCAGGCTCCTTATGCATTTCCACAGGGTCGTTGGGGTGCAAGGATGTTTAATCAAGAGATGGTTGATCTTATGGTTTTTGATGGACTTTTTGAGATATTCTATGGTTATCATATGGGCATGACAGCAGAGAATATCTCTGAAAGGTTCGGGATTTCGAGAAGGGAACAGGATGAGTTTGGACTGATGAGCCATCAGAGGGCAAGGGCAGCCATACAGAAGGGGGTTTTTAAAGATGAGATTGTAGAGGTTTTGGTCCCACAGAAAAAGGGTGAGCCAATAAAGTTTGATACAGATGAAAGACCTATGGATACTTCTCTTGAGAAGATGGCAAAGCTTCCTCCAGCCTTTAAAGAAGGAGGCACAGTAACAGCTGGCAATGCCTCAGGTATAAACGATGCTGCAGCTGCAGTGCTTCTGATGTCGAAGGAGAAGGCAAAGGCACTAAACCTTGAGCCACTTGGTAGGATTGTCTCTTTTGCATCGGGTGGGGTTGATCCTGCATATATGGGTCTTGGCCCTATCCCAGCTACAAGGATGGCATTAAAGAAGGCAGGTCTGTCGCTAAAAGATATAGGACTCATTGAATTAAACGAGGCATTTGCTTCCCAGGCAATAGCGTGTATTCGTGAATTAGATATCGATATAGAAATAACCAATGTCAACGGTGGAGGGATTTCACTTGGTCATCCTATCGGGTGTACTGGTGCAAGACTGATTGTAACACTCCTATATGAGATGGCGCGAAGAAAGGTTAATCTTGGTCTTGCTACCCTGTGTATTGGAGGAGGTCAGGGAATGGCAATGATTGTTGAAAGATAGGGGGAGACAATGGAATATAAAAATATACTGCTTTCATTCGATGAACAAATAGGGATGCTAACGATTAATCGACCAAAAGCACTTAATGCCCTAAATACAGAAACCCTAAAAGAGTTACAGATGGCTATACAGGAGGTTAAAGATCATTCTGAGGCAAGGGTTTTAATTCTGACAGGGGCAGGAGATAAGGCCTTTGTTGCAGGGGCAGATATAGGTGAGATGAAAGATATGAATTCAATAGAAGCACTTAATTTCTCTAAATTGGGTCATCTAACATTAAATATGTTGGAGAATCTTTCTATACCTGTGATTGCAGCGGTAAATGGATATGCCCTTGGAGGAGGAACTGAGATAGCCCTGGCATGCGATCTCATATATGCCTCTGAGAATGCTAAGTTTGGATTGCCAGAGGTAACACTTGGTGTTTTTCCAGGATTTGGTGGTACACAGAGGCTTCCTCGACTTATTGGTAAGGCAAAGGCAAAAGAATTAATATTGACAGGTAAGATGATAACTGCAGAGGAGGCTTTTAAGATTGGCATAGTGAATCAAGTATTTCCTCAGACATCACTTATAGAAGAGACAAAAAGGATTGCTTCTCAGATTGCTAAAAATGGCCCTATCGGTATTCGTTTAGCAAAGGCTTTGGTTAATGAAGGGTTTAATATGAATTTACAGGATGCCTGCTCATTAGAATCTTTTGGTTTTAGCTTTACATTCTCCACAGAGGATCAAAAAGAGGGAATGACTGCATTTATAGAGAAGAGAAAACCAGTTTTTAAAGGGAGGTAAGAAGAAAAATGAAGATCGTTGTATGTATCAAACAGGTTCCAGATACAACTGAGGTTAAGATCAATCCTCAAACAAATACCCTTATAAGAGAGGGTGTTGCAAGTATAAGCAATCCATTTGATGATTTTGCCCTTGAAGAGGCACTTCTAACAAAGGAGAAGTATGGAGGTGAGGTTTACGCGATTAGTATGGGACCTCCACAGGCAATAGAGGTACTAAGAAATGCACTCGCTGTGGGAGCAGATAAAGCTTATCTCATTTCTGATAAGGCCTTTGCTGGGGCAGATACACTTGCAACGGCATATACACTTGCAAAGACAATAGAATGGATTGGTAACGTTGACCTTATCATCTGTGGTAAACAGGCTATTGATGGAGACACCGCTCAGGTAGGACCGGGTATTGCTACCCGTCTTGGAATTCCACAGCTGACATATGTTTGTAAGGTTAGGGAGATCAATCTTGAGAAGAAGAGGATTGTGGTTGAAAGGATGCTTGAAGGAGGCAAGGAGGTGGTAGAATCAACACTTCCTGCATTAATAACCGTTGTAAAAGATATAAATGAACCAAGGCTTCCAAGCCTGATTGGGATAAAGAAGGCTGCTAAAGCTCAGATTCCAACCCTTACTCCAAAGGATATACCTGTGGATGAGAATAAGATTGGACTTAAAGGTTCTCCAACATGGGTTGTTAAAGTGTTTACACCTGAAGCAAGGGCAGGGGGAGAGATATTAAAAGGAGAACTTACAGAGGTAGTTCCTCTATTGGTCGATAAGCTTATGGCAACAAAGTTTATAAAATAGACTTTACTAATTTGATCACAGGAGGGAAATAGAATGGCAAGATTATTGATCAATACTGATACCTGCACAGGATGTGAGGCATGTGTTCCTTCATGTCCGTTTGGTGCATTAAGTATGAAAGAAGGGGTTGCTGTAGTTGATGAAAAATGTAATTTCTGTGGGGCATGTGTGGATGTCTGCCCTGTTGGAGCGATAAAGCTCGAGAAGGAGGAAAAGGCTGTTACAATTGATACCTCTGAATATAAAGATGTCTGGATATTCATTGAACATGAATTCGGCAAGATCTCCACGGTATCTTTTGAGCTCCTTGGAGAAGGAAGGAAGTTGGCGGACGCACTCGGTTGCAAACTATGTGCAATGCTTCTATGCGATAAGGATATGGTTGATGGGTTTGCAAAAGAAGCAATTGCCTATGGAGCTGAAAAGGTTTATGTGAAGGAGAGTCCACTTCTTAAGGTTTACCGAACAGATCCCTTTGTTAGGGCTGCAACAGAACTTATTAAAAAATACAAACCCGAAATCGTTCTCTTTGGGGCTACAACTCAGGGCAGAGATTTTGCTGGTGCAGTCGCCACCACCTTAGAGACAGGTCTGACGGCTGATTGTACAGGTCTTGATATTGATCCTGAAACGAAATATCTCAGGCAGACCCGGCCTGCATTTGGTGGGAATATTATGGCAACAATACTTGATTATCCAAATTATAGACCTCAGATGGCAACAGTGAGGCCCAAGGTGTTTCCAATGCCAAACAGGGATGATTCAAGAAAAGGTGAGATTATTTGTGAACCCCTTGAGATGAAAGAAGATGAGGTAAGAACAAAGATACTGGAGTTTATAAAAGGTTCAGAAGCGGTTAATCTTGCAGATGCAGAGATCATTGTTTCTGGAGGTAGAGGTGTTGGTGGACCAGAAGGATTTAAACCCATTAGGGAACTGGCTGAATTACTGGGAGGTGCAGTGGGTGCATCCCGTGCTGCAGTGGATTCGGGTTGGATATCATATGAACATCAAGTTGGTCAGACAGGTCGAACCGTAAGACCAAAGATATATATAGCTTGTGGTATATCGGGGTCAATTCAACACCAGGCAGGTATGAAGACATCTGACGTTATTGTGGCAATTAATAAAGATCCTGAGGCACCAATCTTTAAAATTGCAACGTATGGAATTGTTGGAGATCTCTTCACAGTTCTTCCCATGTTAAAAGAGGAGTTTAAGAAAAGATTGGGAAGATAAGCCCTTAGGGCAAGGTTTTTAGATTGGTAATAAATTTTTATATTAGCTTTCTTTTCAATGATGGAAAAAGAGATTTTCCATCCTATTACCTGAGGTTTGCCTCCAAATTTTCCTTGATTTTTCTTTTTCCTTTCATCATAATGGAGAAAAATGTTGAAAGGGGATTTATATGATTGTAACCTGTTCCTCATGTTTAACAAAATATAATCTTGATGATTCAAAAGTTAAGCCAAAAGGGGTAAGGGTTCGCTGTTCAAGGTGTAAACATGTTTTTTGGGTGGTTCCCCCTCCTGAGACAAAGGAAGAGGTGATTGAAGATTTCGAAGCCTTTGCTAAATATCATGAAGAATTAATAGGGCCAGAGGAGAAAGAGGCTCAAACTCCTCAAGGGGAGAGGATTGAGGAGGAGAGACCCTCAGTTGAAGAAAAATTTATTGTTGAAGAAAAGCACAAAGAAGAGAAGATTGAAGAGGAGGTGCCTTCACCAGAGGAAGAATTTCTTTTCGGAGAAAGACCCAAACTGGAGGAAGACAGAGGGGTTAGTATAAGTTCTGTATTAGAGGAAGAAAAAAAGATTGAGATCCCGAAACCGAAAAAGATGCCAAGGGAGGAGAGAAGAATATTCCCATTTATTCTTACTGGAATAATCATTATCGTTCTTCTTGGATTGGCTTACTTTTATTTTTGGGGTGATATTAGATCGATTAAAAAGGTTACAGACTATTTAGAAACTCCTATTAAGAAGGTTACTGATTTATGGAGTAGAATTTTGGGTAGTGAAAAGGAAGGTTTAATAATAGGGAATCTCAATGGATACGAGGAAAAGGTTGGGGAGTATTCTATTTTTATTATCGAAGGAAAGATTAATAATCAATCACGTCATGCGAAAAGACATGTAAAATTAAAGATTTCTATCTTTGATAGAAACAAGATAAAGGTTGCAGAAAAAGAGGTAATCTGTGGAAGGATATTAACAAGGGAGGAATTAAAAAATCTTTCGCCTGAATTTTTTAAAGGGGATATGGTGATTAAATTTAAATCGGAAAAAGAGAGTATTATACAATCAGGCAAAGATGCCCCATTTATGGCTATTTTCAAGGATATTCCCCCAAGTGCAACAGAATTTAGTGTAGAGATCGTTGAGGCACCAAATATTTAACCCTAATCTTACACTTTTGCCCTAAGCAGTAATATAGGGGTTTCAGCACGGGTAAGGACTTTAAGGGTCACGCTTCCTAAGACCCAGCGGGTAATACCTGATCGGCCATGGGTACACATCACAATGAGGTCAACATTGTTTTCTTTTGCAAAATCTATTATTTCTATGGCGATTTGATGTCCTGTCTTAACAATGGCCTTAGCCTTTATTCCTTTTTGAATTAAATCTTCTGCAAGTTTCGTAAGATATTTTTCAGCATACTCTTTCTGTCTTTCATCAACAATAAGAGGGGTCACAAGCTCAGGAGAACCATATATGGGCATAAATGGGACAACCTGGAAAAGGATAATTTCAGAATCAAATATCTTTGCCAGATTCTCTGCAGGGGCTAAGGCCTTCATAGCCAATTCAGAACCATCTAAAGGGACTAAAATTTTTTTATACATCTTCCCCACCTCCAAATTTATTTTTCACATTTATATCAATTTTAACTTGTAAAAGCAAATAAAAATAGCTGTCGTAAGACCTTTACCCAGATTGTCATTGCGAGGCAAAGCCGAAGCCTTGTCTCAAGTGAAACGAGGGAACTATATTTGAGATTGCCACGTCCCCCGCATCAAGTGCGGGGTCCTCGCAACGACTTCGTCGGATTGCCACGTAGTTTTCGAGTGGTCGCAATGACTGTTAAAAAAGCTATTTTGAACCCTACCTCCCCAATCTTTCAAGGACTTTTTCAGACCTCTTCATGATTTATTGACAAAATTTTTGAAAAATGTTATTTAACGAACGCTCGTTAAATTTTGAGGTTAATTACTTTGCCAGAAAAGATATCAAAGTCATATCCAATTATTCAAACACAGATAAAAAATAATGACCTGGTTCAGAAAAAACAGCTCAAGATTGCAATGGGTGCATCAAAACTGTTTATTAAAAAGGGCTATCAACAGACGAGTATTCGTGAGATTTCAAAGGCTGTTGGGTTATCCATTGGCAATCTATATGATTATATAAGAAAGAAGGAAGACATCTTATATTTAGTCTTTAATGTCTTTCATTCTATGTGGGTAAATTGTCTAAAAGAAGAAGGTATTTTTGAAATCGAGGATCCCTTAGACCAGTTAGAAGCGGCCTTAAGGAAGATGTTTGATCTTGTAAACCGTCACAGGGATATGATCTTATTAATGTATACTGAAAGCAAGCTTCTTCCAAAAAATTTTTTAAAGATCATTCTTGAAAAGGAAAGTGGTCTGGTTTCATGTTTTGAAGAGATTTTAAACAAAGGAATCAAGAAAGGGATTTTTAAAATAGAAGATCCTTTCTTAACAGCAAATATCATAGTTTATCTTCTCTCGATCGAACCGCTCAGGGGCTGGAATTTGAAGAGACGTTATAATATTGAAAAGATAAATGAAAAGATGATCGATTTTATTAAACATTGTTTGATTTAAAAATCTAAAGGAGGTTAAAAATGGGTGATATCCTTGACGTAATAAGTACAAGAAAAAGTATAAGGAGATATAAGCCTGATCCTATCCCAGATGAAATTTTATTTAAGGTTCTCGAGGCAGCAAGGTGGGCACCAACAGGTGAAAATTATCAGCCATGGAGGTTTATTGTCATAAAAAATCAAGAGACAAAGAATAAGATAGGTGATCTTGCAAAACTTGGCAGTGGGTCAAGGATGACGGCCTGGTACTGTCTGGGTGAGATGCAGAGGAGATTTGAAGAGATACAGGACCCCCAAAAGAGGGCAGAGGTTTTAAGATTCATGTATTCAGGTGAGGTGTCAGAATTTGCAAAACAGGCCCCTGTGGTAATAGCAGTAATCGGGACTTTAATGGAGGGCTCTGTGGATGTTCCTTATGATCTTTCTGCCTGCATAGAAAATATGCTCCTTGAGGCCCATTCACTTGGATTGGGGGCGTGTTGGGTTCATGGTCCTGTAGCAAGTACGAGGGATGCATTAAAATTCAAGAAGATCCTTAAGATTCCAACTGGTATGGGAGAATATAAGGTACTTGCCTATGTAGCACTTGGCTGGCCAGCAGAGGCTCGAAGACATCCAAGACCCAAAAAGCCGCTTGAAGAGCTGGTCTACTGGGAAGAATTTGGAAGGAAGGAGAGAAGTTAAATGGACAGGGTAAAATATTTTAATGATATGCTCGCAAGACTTGAGGAATTACTTTTCCATGAACTCTCTGGTTGTGCAGCCTGGAAAGTAGAACTTGTTGGAATTGATTTCATTCAATCTATGGATATTAAAGGTGAAACTGAAGACGAAGTTATAAATAATTGTATCAAGGAGATCATCTCAAACGGATTGGTTAAGGAGATGAAATATGCTATAGGAGGAAAAGGTGTTTTACTCAATCTAAAAATGAAGGATTGTATCCATCTTCCAAAAGAAATTAAGGTAAAAGGTGACGGTATAAAGCCCTATCTCTGTCCAATTGCAAACATGATCCTTGACCAATTGATTGAGAAACTTAAGTATGAAACAACCTACCTTGCAAAATTAGATATCGATGAGGATTCAGGCATCTGCCGGGTGAAGTGTGCTATTTATAAAACACCTGATATGATTGGGGTTGTATCCGATTGGACCAAAGAAGAGATTTAGAAGGGAGGGGAAAATGATAAAAGGTATTTCCCATATTGGCATTGCGGTTAGTAATCTTGAAGAGGCAAGAAGGTATTACCAGCAAATATTCTCAAAAGAAAGTTCAGAACCTGAATGGTTTGGTGAAATCCATTTCTCCTTCATACCTTTCGGAAATACACATATTGAATTGCTTGAATCAACTACACCTGAAGGTATCATTAAAAAATTTATTGAAAAGAGAGGAGAAGGTATACATCATATCTCTTTCGAAGTCGATGATATCGAACAGGAGCTAAAGGCATTAAAGGAGAAAGGAGTCAAGTTGATAAATGAAAAGCCTTATCCTAATGCCCATGGAAATCTTGTAGCATTTATAAATCCAAAAAGCACAAGGGGTGTACTTATTGAACTTATCCAATATACAAATAAGAAGACATATTAGGAGGAAAGATGCCCGGCAAATCAATGGAAGAGGAGATAAAAAAGCTTTTAGCAATGGAGGAAAAGGCAAAGCTTGGTGGAGGGGCTGAAAAACTTGAACAACAAAGGAAGATGGGGAAGATGACCGCCAGGGAGAGGATCGAATATATTCTCGATCCAGATAGCTTTGTTGAATTAAATATGCTCGCCGAGCATCAATGCTATGATTTTGGTATGGAGAAAAAGCGGTTCCTCGGGGATGGAGTGGTAACAGGTTATGGAACAATTGATGGAAGAAAGGTATTTATCTATTCAGAGGATGCTACGGTCCTTGGTGGTTCAACCGGGAAGGTACATGGAACAAAGATCCATTACATATTAAGACTTGCAAGAGAGACAATGGTTCCTGTAATCTGTCTGAATGACTCGGCAGGTGCAAGGATACAGGAAGGTATGGATAATGTATATGGTATCACACAGATCTTCTATCAAAATGTGATGAACTCTGGAGTCATTCCCCAGATTGCTGCCATTATGGGTGATTGTACTGGAGGGGCTGCCTACTCGGCTGCCCTTTGCGACTTTATGCTTCAGGTTGAAAAGACATCTCATGTATTTATCACTGGGCCTGCAGTCATCAAAGAGGTTACAGGAGAGACCGTTTCATTCGAGGATCTTGGTGGAGCCAAGGTTCATAGCACACGCTCTGGTGTTGTCCATTTTACAGCAAAGAATGATAAGGAATGTCTCGATTTAATAAAAAGGCTATTAAGCTTTCTTCCACAGAATAACCTTGAGGCACCACCTTCAAAACCCGTTACAGACCCTATAGAAAGAGAGGTACCTGAACTTATAGATATTGTTCCCACTGATATGAAGAAATCATATGATATGAAAAAGGTGATAAGGACGATTGTTGATCATGGTGACTTTTTTGAAGTCCAAGCTGAGTATGCAAAAAATATTATTATTGGATTTGCACGTATGGGAGGAAAGGTTGTTGGAATCGTCGCTAATCAGCCGCAGGTTTTAGCCGGATGTATAGATATAAATGCATCGGATAAGAGTTCAAGATTTATACGCACATGTGATGCCTTTAATATTCCATTAATAACACTTGTTGATGTGCCTGGTTTTCTCCCTGGTACTGGCCAGGAGTACGGAGGTATCATCCGCCATGGGGCAAAGATGCTTTATGCATGGGCAGAGGCATCGGTTCCTAAAATATCCTGTATAATCCGAAAGATGTATGGAGGCTCAATCCCGGCAATGGGTGTTCATCAGATCGGGTTCGACCAGGTATTTGCATGGCCTACTGCAGAGATGCAGATGGTTGGCGCTGAAGCAGCGGTTCAGGTCCTATATGGAAAGGAGCTAAAGACTGCAAAAGATCCGGAAGGGTTTTTTAAGGAGAAGGTTAAGGAGTATCAGGAGACTTATTTAACGCCATATCATTCTGCATCTCGATCTGTTATTGATGCAGTGATTCATCCCAAGGATACCCGAAAGAGAATCATCAGTGCATTAAATATCCTTGAGACAAAAAAAGAACCTTCTCGTGCATGGAGAAAACATGGTAATATGCCCACTTAAGGAGTTACTATGAACTCGATAGATGAGATAAGAAAGGAAAGAGAAAGATGGGAAAAGGAGATGCTAAAAAAGAATCCTCCTCCTCCCGCTAAGACAACCTCAGGCCTTGATCTTGATGTCCTTTACACTCCTTCTGAGCTTTCTGATTTTGATTACCTTCGAGATCTTGGTTTTCCTAGTGAATTTCCATTTACACGTGGTGTATATCCTACTATGTATAGGGGAAACTTATGGTCCATGAGGCAGTATGCAGGTTTTGCTGATGCCGAAGAATCAAATAAAAGATTCAAATACCTTCTCGAACAGGGCCAAACAGGACTCAGTGTGGCATTTGACCTTCCGACACAGATGGGCTTCGATTCCGATAATCCAATGGTAAGGCCTGATGTTGGTCGTGTTGGAGTTGCAGTTGATACCCTTAAGGATATGGAAATATTATTTGATGGTATACCTCTTGATAAGATAACAACATCTTTTACGATCAATGCCACTGCTGCCATTATTCTGGCCATGTATCTTGCAGTAGCTGAAAAGCAAGGGGTTCCGATGGATAGAGTTGGTGGGACACTTCAAAACGAGATACTTAAGGAATATATAGCACGGGGAACATTCATATTTCCTCCAAAGCCCTCCCTGAGACTGGTTGTTGATATAATTGAATTCTGTAAAGACCGCTGTCCAAGAATGAATACTATTAACTTCTCGGGCTATCATGTCCGTGAAGCAGGTTCAAATGCTATCCAGGAGGCAGCCTACTGTTTGTCGAGTGCCATTACATATATAGAAGAGGTTCTAAAACGTGGAATAGATATAGATGAATTTGCACCGCGTATAGCATTTCATCTTATTGTCGGATTGGATTTTTTTGAAGAGATTGCAAAGATAAGGGCTACTCGAAGACTATGGGCAAAGATTGCAAGAGATAGATTTAAGGCAAAGAACCCACGCTCCATGATGCTTCGCCTCTTCTGTGGTTCATCTGCCCGAGAGGCGACAGCTCGGGAGCCACTTAATAATATAATTCGTGCGACAATCGATATGATGGGGATTGTCTTTGCAGGTGCTCAATCTGCAAGCATTATGAGTTATGATGAAGCATATACCATCCCCACTGAAGAATCTGCACTGATAAGTCTAAGGACACAGCAGATAATAGCATATGAGACAGGGATCACAAAGGTAGTTGATCCGCTTGGAGGTTCATATTATCTTGAAAATCTTACAAATAGAATGGAAAGAGAGATAATGGCAATGATTGATGAGATTGAGAAGGAAGGTGGGATGCTTAGTTGTATAGAGAAGGGAAAGATTCAAAAGGATGTCCTTAAAAATGCTTACGAGATAGAGAAGAAGAAACAGAGTGGGGAGATCGTTATAGTGGGTGTAAATAAGTTTGTCGATGAAAAAAAACAGGATGAAGAGATAATGTTAACAAAGATTGATCCAAGTATTTCTCGCAAACAGATAGAGAGACTGAGAGAGGTAAAGAAACAGAGGAATAATGAGAAGGTTTTAAAGACGCTTCAGGTTCTGAAGGAGAAGGCTTTGGGTCAAGAAAATTTGGTTCCATATATATATGAGGCTGTAAAAGAATATGCAACAGTGGGTGAGATTTGTGATACACTAAGAGAAGTATTTGGCGAATATCAAGAACCAGTAATCCTTTAGGAGGCTAGGGATGATTCGAGTCTTGATTGGTAAACCAGGTCTTGATGGTCATGACAAAGGTGCAAAGACTGTAGCAATGGCATTAAAAGATGCTGGAATGGAGGTTATCTATACGGGAAGACGTCAGAGTATTGATCAGATTATAAATACTGCTATTCAAGAAGGGGTGGATATCATCGGTCTTAGCATCCTTTCAGGTGTACACATAGAAATCACAGAAGAGATAATGGCAAAAATGAAGGAGAAGGGTATTTCAGAGATACCTGTTGTGATTGGTGGTGTTATTCCTAAGAAGGATATTCCAATATTGAAGGAGATGGGAATAAAAGAGGTCTTTCCTGTAGGCTCAACATTTGAAGAGATAATAAATGGAATAAGGCGCATCGTGGGAAAAGAATAAATGGAGGGGATTATGGAGATAAAATGCATTTTTATTCAAGGTGCAGGGGTTATGGGAAGCGGTATTGCACAGGTATCTGCACAGGCAGGCTTTGAGGTAATCTTGATGGATTTAACAAAAGAGTTGGTTGATAAAGGAATAAACTCTATTGATCGAGGACTTAAACGTTTGGTAGAAAAGGGGAAAATGGGTGAGGATGAGAGATCTAATATACTTTCTCGAATTAGACCCGTTACCGATATAAAAGAGGCAGAAAATGCTGATATTGCTATTGAGGCCGTATTTGAAGATATGGAAGTTAAAAAGAAGGTGTTTAAGAATCTTGACGAGATATGTCCATCTCATACTATCCTTGCCTCTAATACATCTTCTCTTCCAATCGCAGAGATGGCTCGAGCAACCAAAAGGCCTGATAAGGTTTTAGGTATACATTTTATGAATCCTGTTCCTGTTATGCGAGGCGTGGAGATCATCAGGGCAATAACAACATCGGATGAAACAATTGCAGTTGCAAAGGAGTATGTTAGGAGATTAGGAAAGGAAGTCTGTGAAGCGGTTGATTATGCAGGGTTTATTGTGAGTCGTATACTGGATGCCATGTTAAATGAGGCTGTCAGGTGTGTCATGGATGGTAACAGACCTGAGGAAGTGGACAAGGCGATGAGGCTTTGTACAAATTTTCCGATGGGTCCACTTGAACTTATCGATCTTGCAGGGGCTGATATTGTGCTCCATGGTCTTGAAACAATGGAGAAGGACCTTGGAGAAAGATTTCATCCAGCACCTTTGCTGCGACAGATGGTAAGGGCAGGTCGATTGGGAAGAAAGACAGGGAAAGGATTTTATGATTATTAAGATACTGAAAGGGCAATTTTTATGAATGTGATGGAACTGTTCAGTCTGAAAGGGATGAAGGCAATTGTAACAGGTGGCGCAGTTGGCCTTGGCCGTCAAATGGCTTTAGGCCTTGCAGAGGCGGGCGCTGATGTTGTTATTTGTTCACGAAAACTCGATAGATGTGAAGAGATGGCAAAGGAGATAGAGTCTCTTGGCGTAAGGGCATTGGCACTTAGATGCGACCTTACTAAATTTGAAGAAGTGGATCAGGTGGTAAATGAGACAGTTAAACATTTTGGTAGTATAGATATTCTTATAAATAATTCGGGCAGGACATGGGGTGCATCGCCTGAAGAGATTCGTATCGATGATTGGAAAAAGGTAATTGACCTAAATCTGAATGGGACATTTCAAATTACTCAAAGGGTTGGCAAGGAGATGATACGTCAGGGAAGGGGCAGTATTATTAATATTGTTTCTTACGCAGGTTTTAAGGGCACTGATCCTGAATACCTTAATGCCATCGCCTATAATACAAGTAAAGGCGGACTTATTACTTTCACCAAAGATCTTGCTGTAAAATGGGCAAAATATGGGATAAGGGTAAACGCAATTGCACCTGGATGGTTTGTTACAGAGATGTCAAAATGGAGTAGGGAACATTATGAACAGAAGATGTTAGACCGGATTCTCTTAAAGAGGTTCGGAGGAGATGATGACCTTAAAGGTGCTGTTGTATTCCTCTCATCTAAGGCCTCTGATTATATAACAGGGCATATACTGTGTGTGGATGGTGGAATTATGGCATGGTGAGATGCTAAAAAATTAAAGGGAGCAGAGATTGTATGAAAAAGGATGATATTGTTATTGTAAGTGCAGTAAGAACACCTTTTGGTAGATATGGAGGATCACTTAGGGATTTTGATTATTTTGATCTCGGTGCAATTCCGATGAGAGAGGTTATAAAAAGGGTAAATCTTGATCCTGGAGTAGTGGATGAGGTCTTCTGGGGTGTTGGTGATACATCTGTGTGTAAGGATGTTTATACCCCTGTTGCAGCAAGGCAGACACTTCTTAAGGCTGGTCTTCCTCCAGAAACTCCATCTATCAGTCTTGACAAGGCATGTGTATCTGCCATGTCAGCAGTTAAACTCGGGGCTATGGCAATAAGACTTGGAGAGATTGAAGTAGCCCTTGCAGGTGGGGCGACATCCTTTAGCCAGGAACCCTTGATTGTAAGAGGTTTGAGATTTAATGGGTTTCGACTCGGGGATGTAAAGATGGAAGACCCTTTATATCAGCTTGGATACAAGGATTATAACCCTGTATCCGTTGATACAGATAATGTTGCCTCTGAATATGGAATAACACGACTTGATCAAGATGAATGGGCACTTAGAAGTCATAAGAATTATGGAAAGGCGTGGAGAGATGGAAAGTTTAAAGATGAAATCATACCGCTTGAGATCCGGGAGAAAGGTAAAGAACCTTTTATTCTGAATATAGACGAGCAGTACAGAGAGGATACAACTCTTGAAAAATTATCAAAACTAAAGCCAATTTATGGTTGCAAGTCAATTACAGCAGGGAATGCCCCTGGTTTGAATGATGGGGCAACAGCAATCCTTATAATGAAGAGAAGCAAGGCAGAATCTCTGGGTATCGAACCTATTGCAACAATTGTTGCTATGACCTCTATTGCAATAAAACCGAATCGCATGCCTGAAGGTCCTGCAGTTGCAATAGAGAGAGTATTAGGCTTAGCAAATCTAAGGATTGATCAAATTGATGTAATAGAGATAAACGAGGCATTTGCAGCAGTTCCGCTTGTAAGTATTGAAATGCTTTCAAGGCGAGATAAAGGACTTTCTAATGCCTTAAAGGAGAAGACCAATATAAACGGAAGCGCCATTGCTATTGGACATCCAAACACTGCAAGTGGAGCTCGAATCATAATGAATCTTGCCTATGAACTGAAAAGGCGAAAAGGTGGATATGCATTGGGAGCAATATGTGGAGGATTGGCCCAGGCAGATGCCTGTATTATAAAATTTGAGGGATAAAAAATTGAAACTAACAGATAGACAGAAGGCCTTAGTTGGAAAGGCAGGCGAGATTGCTAAAAAGATTTCCCTGAGAAATAGAGAAATCGATAAGGGTGAAGAGTTTCCATGGGATATATTTGGGATATTCCGAGATGAGAAGATACTTTCGCTTCCAATACCAAAAGAGTTTGGAGGAGAAGGTGAAGGAAGCATTGAATGTTGTCTTGTGCTTGAAGAGATTGGACGTTTCTCTCCAAGCTCAGCACATATGCTTGCAGGACACTGGTTAGGTTTTACTCCTCTTGAGCTTTCCTGTAATAATTCACAAAAACAGAGATATTTCCCAAGACTTACCAAAGAGCTTTCTGCATTCTCTCTTACTGAGCCATCTGCAGGTTCGGATGCTGGAGGAATTATAACAGAGGCAAAAAAGGAGAACGATCGATACATCCTTAACGGGACAAAGATCTATTGCACGCAAGGGCATGTAGCAAGTATAATAACAATTTTTGCAAAAACAAGTCCTGAAAAAGGTGTAAAAGGCCTGAGTGCATTCATCGTTGAAAAAGATTTTTCTGGTTTTTCTATCGGGAAGATTGAGGATCAGATGGGAATGAGAGCAACTCCTGCAGCAGAGTTGATCCTTCAAGACTGTATAGTTCCAAAAGATAATCTCCTTGGAGAAGAAGGGGAAGGTTTTTCTATAGCCATGAAGACCCTGGATCGGACAAGACCAAAAGATGCTGCTATTTCAGTTGGAATGGCCCAGGGAGCACTGGATTATGCAATCAATTATGTAAAGAATAAGAATTTTATGAAAGAACCAATGGCTAAATCTCAAGGGATTCAATTTCTTCTGGCAGATATGGCAATTGCAATAGAGGCAGCAAGGCTTCTGGTTTATGAGTCTGCATTGATGATTGACGAGGGAAGGGTTAGTACAAAACATTCTTCGATGGCAAAGTGTTTTGCAACTGATGTGGCTATGAAGGTTACAGATTATACAATCGATATTATGGGGCAGGATGGAGTTTCTGAGGAGCACACAATAGAAATGTTTATGCGGGACTCAAAGCTACTTCAGATTCTTGAAGGTACAAATCAGATACAGAGACTCATTATTTCACGATATTTATTAAGTTAGAATATTAAGGAGCGATAAATTGCATTTCAAATTGAATGAAACACAGATAGATATAAAGAAGGCAGCTCGAGAGTTTGCCGAAAAAGAATTTGATATGGATTTAGCCATAGATCTTGAGAAGGAGGGAAGATTTCCAAGTGCCATCCACAAAAAGGCATGTCGGCTCGGGTTTATAGGTATCGACTATCCTGAAGAGTATGGGGGGCAGAACTTTGGCTTATTTGAAAATGTATTGGTTACGGAAGAATTTACAAATAAGGATTCAACCATAGGAGTAGCCCTTACCCTTTCAGATATTGCATCATGCATTTTAATAAAACATGGTAGCGATGACCAAAAAAAGAGATTTTTAACTCCACTCACAGAAGGTAAATCCATCTCAACTGTTTCTATATTAGAAAATGAGGATGATTTAATTCTGCCATCTTCAAAAAAAAGTGAAGGTTTCGAAATAATAAAGGCTAAAAGTTGGGCAATCCATGCCTCCCTCTCTGACTTTATGGTAGTTATTTTTGACAGACCTCATCCACAAAGGCCATTATCAATGTTAGTTAAAATGGATTGGGATGGGGTTAATATATCTATCCATAAGCCACTTATGGGTTTAAAAGTATCTCGGGCATATGAAATAACTTTTAAGGAGGTCTATGTTCCAAAGGATTATTTAATACCTTGTGAAGGCGAAGGGGAAGATCCAAGAAGAACATTTAGAAACTTTTCTTTAATAAAAACCTCTGCGCAGGCCCTCGGGATTGCTCAATCTGCCTTTGATAAGGCAGTAAAACATGCCCGAGAGAGGGAACAATTCGGGAAAAAGATTATACAATTTCAGGGGATTCAATTTATGCTTGCCGAGCTTTATACTCTTATTGAAGCAGCAAGAGGCCTTGTTTATCAGGCAGCACGTGCTTATGATGGTGAGGATAGAGGATTGGATAGGATAGCCTCAATTGCAAAACTTTTTTCAACAGAAGTGGCAGTAAGGGCAGCCATAGATTCTATCCAGATTCACGGAGGGGTTGGTTTAATGAGAGATTATTCGATAGAAAGGATGTTAAGGGATACTAAGACTATCCAGAATCTTTTTGAGAGCAATTTAGCAGAAAAGGCAAGGATAGGAAGAAGTTTTATAGGACAATGAGGTTTAAAATCTATGATTATTGATTTTCATATACATTACACCCCAGAGGAACTTGTCCGTGACAAACTTGGTCCTGATGGTGCCCCAAGAACAGTCTTTATTGATGGAGTCCCAGCATATACATTCCATGAGAGGTTATTTACCTTAGAAAAACATATCTCATGTATGGATAAGGCTGGCGTTGAAATTGGTATTTTATCATCGGGTGCAGGATTAACAGACGACATAGAGAGATGCCGTTTTGTGAATGATAAATTGAAATGGGCTGAAAAGGCTTTTCCTAAAAGATTATTAGGACTTGCCCATATTCCACCCCTTGGAGGAGAGCCATCATTTAGAGAACTTGACAGGGCATTCTATGAATTGGGATTCAAAGGGATTGCAATACCTTCAATAATTGGAAAAACCGAACTTGACTCTCCAGATCTTTTCCCCTTTTATCAAAGGGTTCAAGAAAAAGGGCTCTTTATATTTATCCATCCTGCACTTAGCTCCTATGGAAATTACTTAGATTACGATCTCGGTCGAAGCGTTGGAAGGGAGTTTCAATTAGTAATATCTGTTATTAGATTAATAAATGGTGGGATCCTCGATGAATTTCCTGAGTTAAGATTTGTCATTTCTCATCTTGGTGGTGGTATCTCAGCACTTATGGGAAGGATTGAGCCATATCAGGACAAAGATTTCTGGGGAACAAAAGGCCATCCGAGGCATGGTAAAATACCTCGAAGACCATTTCGTGAGTATCTTGATAGGCTTCTATTTGATACAGGTGGTTTTTTTGGGAATATCAATGCGGTTAAATGTGCACTTCTTGAAATAAAACCTCAAAGCATTGTTTTTGGAACAGATTACCCCCAGGAGATAAGGGATGAGATACAGATAGAAAGGTTCATAAGTGAGATCAGAAACCTACCAATTCCTCAGAAAGATATTGAAGACATTTTAAGTGGAAATGGGAAAAGGTTATTAAAGGGTTAAAAGGGGTAGAAGATGCCAAAAGATATGCGAGATTGGATAAAAGAACTTGAGGATGCAGGTGAAGTTTTAAGGATCAAAGATGAGGTTGATCCGAAAACAAATATGAGTGCCTATCTCTGGAAATCAAAGGAGAAGGCCCTTATATTTGAAAACGTTAAAGGTCATCCTGGATGGAAGGTACTGGGTCAGGCTCCGGCAAATATGAGACATGTTGGACTTGCATTTGGTACGGATGCTAAAAGTGCCATTCGAGAATTTGTAAGGAGGGTTGATCGTGGGTTGATTAATTGTAAATTGCTAAGCGATGGACCTGTGAAGGAAGTAATATTAAAAGGTAAAGATGTTCGACTAACAAGTTTTCCTGCCCATATACAGGGCCAGAGAGATGGAGGTCCTTATATCAGTTCAGGTCTCTGTATTATTAAAGATCCTGATACCGGTATAAGAAATATGGCATTCCATAGACTTCAGGTTAAGGGAGACAATAAACTTGGAATCATGATGGTTCCTGGAAGGCATACACATTTTATCTATCAAAAATATGAGGCAATGGATAAGCCAATGCCTGTTGCCATTATGATTGGTCATCATCCAATGTATTACTTTTCGGCTTGTTATACAGGGCCTTTGGAACTTGATGAACTTTCACTTACAGGTAGTCTACTTGGTGAACCTGTTGAACTTATAAGATGTGAAACAATCGATCTTGAGGCACCTGCATATGCAGAGATAATCTTGGAAGGTGAAATTCCTCCTAAAGTGAGAGAGGAGGAAGGACCTTTTTCAGAGTTTCAGGGTTACTACTTTGGTGGTAAAGGGAAAAATCCTATCGTGAATATCAAGGCAATCATGATGCGAAAAGATGCCATTTTTAAGGCAAATCAGAATGGTCCAGATGTTGAGGGATGTATATATCATAGGGTTCCCATGTCTGCTGCCCTTTTTAGAGACCTTCGGCACGTAGGAGGACATGTTGATTTAAAAGATGTATATGCACATTGGGGGACAATATTTGGGGTTGTTATTCAGATGACCCCAAGATTTTATGGTGAGGCAAAAAACGTTTTACTGGCAGCAATCTCAAGTACATATCTTCATCAAAAGTTTGCTGTAGCAGTTGATGAAGATGTTGATATATACGACCCTGGCGATGTTGCATGGGCAATAACTACAAGGGTTGATCCTGTCAAGGATATTATTATCATACCAGGTGTTCGGGGTCATGCCCTTGATGAATCAGTGACAGAAAAGTTAAGAGAACCAAGGGTAACTATTCGCCAGGAGATAGGCTCAAAGGTTATAATAGATGCAACAAAACCCCCAATTACTGATCCAGTAAGCCGAGACCTTTTTGAAAGATTAAGACCCCTTGGACTGGAACTGATCGAAGAGATATCTAAAAAACTTTCTAAATAACTTACCTTTTTAGACCTGCGATTTTTGCAATCTCCTCCGCGGTTTTATACTCTTCTTGCATCCTTTTAAAGAGTTTATCAGGTGGCTCAAATGCCTGTATCATCCCTGTCTTTAAAAGCTTTGAAGAAATTGCAGGGTCTTTTACAACCTTTTCAATCATTGGAACTAAAGTATTCTTAACATTTTCTGAAAGTCCTGCGGGTCCAAAAAAGGCAAACCAAACTCCCAGCAGATCTTGCTGATATCCCAAGTCTTTAAGGGTTTGAATATCTGAAAGCTCGGGGAATTTTGTAGAAATAAGGATGCCTTTAACCTTTCCGGCCCTCATATGACCAATAAGTGGGCCAAGTGCTACGGCAACCGCTTCTACATGTCCTCCGAGTAAGGCTGTAATAGCAGGTGAGGCCCCTTTAAAGGGAACAGATGTTATGTTTATTTTAGTAATGGCCTTTATCATCTCTGTATCAAAGTCTCCTACTGAGCCAACTCCCATTGTTCCACAACGAATCGTTCCAGGATTCTTCTTGGCAAACTCAACGAATTCAGGGAAATCCTTATATGGTGCATCACTGCGAACAGCAATAAGTATGGGTGTATGAGTTGTAAGACCAAGAGGTGTTAAGTCTTTAAATGAGTCATAAGGGACCTCTGAAGGGTTAAGTATCCTGTTATAAATGATTGGAGCACTTGGAGTGAGAAGAAGTGTATATCCATCATTCTTTGCCTTTACTACAAAGTCTGTTCCTATTCCACCTCCTGCACCTGGTTTATTTAAAACAACTATGGGGACTTTTAGAAGTTTTGAAAGCTCTTCTGCCATCAATCTTCCAGCAACATCGACCCCATCTCCAGGTGCCATTGGAATGACGAGATTTATCTGACGTTCGGGATAGATCTGAGAATGTAAATTAGAAGAAACTCCAAAGAAGAAAATTCCAAAAATTAATAGGATAGATATGATTTTCATTACCCCACCTCCATAACTTTTTGTTAATACATACTATACCACCTGAATATTTTGTCAATAGTTTATTAAAATAATCGGCCCTGTAATTGCGAGGCGAAGCCAAAGCAATCTCTTCCGAATTTTCATTCCGAACTGAGCAAGAAACCTGTGAAATTGCCACATTCTTCGGGCTCACAATGCCTTCATCGGATTGCCACACACACTTTGGGTGCTTTCAATCACTGATAAAAAAATTGTTTAAATAAATATTATTTTATAGTATATTAATTTAAGTTTTATAAAAATCCAAGGAGGTGTGAGATGTCTAAATTAACGGAGAGAAAGAATATTATGATACTTTGTTTTTCTATCTTATTATTAATCTTTTTTTCAGGCTCTCATGCTCAGGATTATCCAAAAGGGACAGTTCAACTTGTTGTTCCATTTGCTCCAGGTGGGGCAGTAGATATATTCTGGCGAAGTATCGTAGATCTACTTTCTAAAAATTTAAATGGAACAATAGCAATACTCAATAAACCTGGAGGTGGAGGTGTTGTTGGAACATCATTTGTAGTAAATTCAAAACCTGATGGCTACACAATTGGAGGTGGACCAACTGATGTTTTAATTTTTGCACCACTTTTCACTCCCAATATCCATTTCGATGTTATTAGCGATCTTACTTATATAGCAAAGCTTGCATTTTGGCCTCAGATTGTAATTGTAAGAGCGGATTCTCCATTTAAAACCCTGCAAGATCTTATTTCATTTGCAAAGGCTAACCCCAAAAAATTGAAGGCAGGGACTCCAGGCCCAGGGACCGCTCCTCATATGGCACTTCACTTTTTAATAAAGATGCAAGAATTGAGATTGTTCCTGTTATCTTTGGAGGAGCCGGAGAGATTATGCCCCAACTTCTTGGTGGACATCTCGATCTGGCCTTCATGGCTCCATCACCCGCCAAATCCCAATTCAAAGCTGGGAAAATCCGTATATTGGCCTTCTTTTCACGTCAGAGACATCCAGTTTATCCAGATATTCCAACATCTGTTGAAATGGGGTTAAAGAATACCATTATTACTGGGGCAATCGGTCTTGTTGGGCCTAAAGGACTCCCCTTTTCTATTATTAAAAAATGGGAAGAGGCCTCTGAAAAGACAATAAATGATTCAAATATAATTTCTGCCCTCCAGAAATTCGATTACGTAGTTGACTTTAAAAGGGGTGATGAGTTTAAGAAAGAAGTAATGAATGAGATTACATTTTTTAGAAACTTTGTAGACAAAACAGGATTGAAATCTGAAACCAAGTGATTACTGTTAGGTTATTCTTGTTATAGTTTTTGCTTTTCTGATTTCAGAAAAAAGAGAGCTATCTAATACCATACTGAGAAATTTGTCTTTGTTAATTAATGAATGAAGTTCAGAAGCAAGATGGTTAAGGGATGAGGTAGTCTTGTCTTCGCTTGAAAAGACCTTAGCAATCTGGTCAGAAAGAAAGAGTACTATAAGGTATTTTGTATATTCATTATTAAGATTCAATCCAACTCTTGATGGATCATGATGACTCTCAATGATCTTTCCCATCCATTGAGGGAAGCCCCATTGTTCAAATAAAAATCTTCCAATTCCTGCATGGGTAACACCATAGGTTATTTGTTCATCAGAGATCGTTAATTCAGTTAATGAAATTTTTGAAGAGATAATTGATTTATTAAGCATAGGAAGATCGTTTGTCACCAGTTTTCCAATATCATGAAGTAAGCCAAGTGTAAAAAGCGTACCTCGTTCCAATTCTTTGAACAGACCTTGAAGATGAGAAGCACATATAGAAGTTATAATTAGATGTTCCCATAATGAATTTATTATGGAATTTTCTGATGTGCTATTTGATTTCAATAATTTTAATAAGCCATCTTGGTACAAAATTGCCTTGATATTTAATAATCCGATAATAATTAATGCATGACCAATAGAAGTTACTTTGTGCTGCATACCAAAATAAGCAGAATTTGCAATTTTTAATATTCTCCCAGCAAGAACAGGATCAGTCGATATGATTTTTGACAAATCGGACATGCTGATATTAGGATCATCCATGGTCCTGTATAGATTGTAAGTTGTTTTAAAATTTTTTAAATGATCAATTTGATCCGATATAATACTTTTAATCTTGGGGTCAAGATCCTCTAATTTAACCATATCGATCTTTGAAGGACTTTCCTTTTTCGATGAAAAGATAAAATCTACAGCAAGCTTAACCTTTTCCTTTAATCCCTCTGACGATGATTCCGAAACCACTAACTCTGGAATCATCATCCCGGTTTCTTCAAAAATAATATCTTTGGATAATATCTGGGGCAATGCTGTTTTTGATTCTGCAATTTCTTGCCCTTTTGGTCTTTTGGCCATTTTCCTCTTTTGATAATCAGAATTTCTGTGCTTTTTGGAATCTTTTTCAAAATAAATAAAAAGTATTAAGATGAACAGGATAGTTAATATTATGGATGCAAAAAGAATCATAATATCTCTTTAATTTTTCTTTAAATCGGATTAGTTAACCCTGCTTTCTTTGGATAATTTCCTATATTTCAATGAAAAAAGTCAAGGATATAATAAGAGTAATCCCTCACTGAAGTGGGGTTAACGCTTTGAATAGGGGTACGAGGACGTACCAGTATTGTCATTCATTTCATTGTCGAGGAAATTTTCTTCATCGGTTTGGCTTTATCAAGAGGTATCATCGGGAAAGAGCAGATG
>JBBIOI010000027.1:0-32465 GCA_037443425.1 Deltaproteobacteria bacterium | reverse complement strand
CTTTCACAGGATGATGATGGAAGGCATGAGCAGAGCTATTTAGACTATTTTTCTAAGAAGAGGGCAAATAAGATTAAGGAGAGATTGATAAATTTCCCAAGGAGTATAAGAAGTTATTTTCTATTTAAATAAATTTCATTCGTAAGAAATCCCTTCGTTCCTGTCATTTCGAATGGACGTGAGAAATCGGTCTCCCCTGTCATTTCGAACGAAGTGAGAAATCTAAGAATGAGATTCCTCGCTTCGCTCGGAATGTCAAGAGGGGGATACCATGGTAGATGGAGAAAGATTTCTCGCTGCGCTCGAAATGACATAAAGGTTACTGTAATATCTAACGTACGTGAGAAATTGGCCTCGCCTGTCATTTCGAACGGATGTGAGAAATCTAAAAATAAGATTCCTCGCTTTGCTCGGAATGACATGGGGGAAAAGGCTCGGAATGACATGAGGGAAAAGGCTCGGAATGACATAGTAAAAAGTTTCGGAATGACAGGGAAGGTGGTTCCCATTTCGAACGTAGTAAGAAATCAACTCCTTGGGTTTTCATTTCGAACGAATGTGAGAAATCGGCCTCAGCCTGTCATTTCGAACGGAGTGAGAAATCTTGAAGGATAAGATTCTTTTAATTTTTACACCATTTTTCACGATTTTACTTCAATTTTTAACATTTATCTATTGAAAAATTTTAAAAAATTTTTAATTTTTTTCTTGACATTTTAAATTTATTTTTATATAGTATTTATATTAATTGGTTTTTTTAATATCATTGCGAGGAGAGAATGAGCCAATTTTACTGTAAAAAAAAGAGATTGCCACGCTTCGCTCGCAATGACCATATGGTTGAGATTGCAATACCCTTCGGGCTCGTAATGACTATATGGTTGGGATTACAATACCCTCCGGGTTCGCGGTGACTATATGGGTTGGATTGCAATATCTGTTAGGATCGTAATGATTTTTATATTTTTTCATTCTTATGGATATTTGATTTAAAAACTATATTAAATATTATTGAATAGGTTTTTAATTAAAAATAAATGAAGGAGGTCTGGGATGAAGGTAAAAAGATGGATATTATTTGGGGTGGTAGTTTTTATTTTAGGGTTAACTATTCCTGCCTGGTCATGGATATATGTCCCACCTTTAGGTGACACTGGATGGAAAACATTCACAGCAGAATTTAAATCAGATTTCACTGGAACTGTCGGTTTTGTTGTAAGTAACCAGGGAGATTATTTATTCGATTCATGGCTCTTACTGGATAATCTGAGCCATGCGGGTAATCCGAATAATTCAGGTTTTGAGCTTGGATATTATGACGGATATACTCTTGGGGTGAGTAGTAACGGAGATGTTAAATACGATACAATTACGGCTCCAAGTGGGGTAGAATATAATCCAACTGGAACATACATGTCATTGCAGCAATCAAATGATCAAGACACTTCTTCATTCTTAAATGCATTTAATCAACCAGGATCAAATGGTTCTATTCTTGAGACTGAAATTGATGTTAAAGGAGGAGAAACCTTCTCTTTTAGCTGGGCTTTTATAACTTGGGATATTCCAACTAATTCAACCCCATTAGGATATGACTTCGCATTATTTTATTTAAAAGATGGTCAAGATCAAATCATAGATACCCAAGGGTTGGCGCAGGTTGTCCCAGAGCCGGCAACCCTTATACTCCTTGGGAGTGGCCTATTGGGTTTGGTTGGAATTAAATTAAGAAGAAGAGGAAGAATTTAGATAGAGGGGGCAGTTATCATTTCGAACAGAAGGTATCATAAGATTCCTCGCGCCACTCGGAATGACACAGGAAAAAGGCTCGGAATGACAGTAGAAAAAAAATCGGAATGACAGTAAAAAAACTCGGAATTACAAAAAATAAGGTTTCATTTTGAACGGATGTGAGAAATCCCCTCAGACTGTCATTTCGAACGAAGTGAGAAATCTACGAATAAGATTCCTCAAAATAAGTTTTAAATCCAAAAATAAAAGGGAGGAAATATGGCAAAGAAAGACGAAAAAGAAGAAATGGCAACACAAGAAGCTACTGCAACCACAACAACTGACACAGGACAGGTAAGGATCCGATGGGACAGTTCTAACATGCGAAGTGCATATGCGAATGTTTTCAATGTAGCAGGAACTCGCGAGGAGATAGTCCTCTTCTTCGGAATGAATCAGGCATGGGATGCAACAGCCAAAGAGGTTACTGTTCAACTCTCTGACAGGATCGTGCTAAGCCCCTTTGTTGCAAAACGACTTTCAATTGTCCTGAATAATGTTATCAGGGACTATGAAAATCGATACGGCAAATTGGATGTAGAGGTACGTCCACCAACCGATCCAAGGATGTCATAACTTATTAGTAAATTACGTTTTTTATATAAAAGACGTTTTACTGATTTTATCATCCCTGTAATTGGTTGAAACCATAAAACTTAATGTCTGAATTTTTTGTCAAGTATATATTGGAAGGGCTCTGAAAAACATTTAGATTAAATTTAAGGGGAACTTCCAATATTGAGACAATAAATAATTTGCTACTGCGAGGACTGAATTACAAAGTAATATCATGTTAAAAGGGGTTGTCACGCCTCGCTCGCAATGACTAAGTAACTTGGATTGAGGGGTTCTCCATATAGATTATAAGAGATTATTAACAACAACATAAAGGTGAATCCCCTCGAATAACTTAGAATTTTAGCGATAACAAAAATATAAAAAATCTTAACAGTATGGTGCGAAAACCTCATACATTTGGAGATGCACCTCGCTCAAATAATTCAGAAGATGAATTTGCAAGTAGCCAGAGAGATGATTATGAGCTTGAACTTTGGCGAAGTTTTGCGGAGGCTACAGACCTTAAAACCTTCTGTCAGAGCTGGTTATCTCTACAGTGTTATATGATTAAGGATGTCAGGAGTGCTATGGTCCTACTTGGCACTCCTGACCATGGTCCTTTCAGCCCTGTAGCTATCTATCCTAATCCTGATTTTAATGTAACACATCTTAGCAATGCTGCTGAAAGAGCCCTTAAAGAGCGAAAAGGGCTACTGATTCGAGGTGAGTCGATATCAGAAGATAATGAAAACCTACCTCAGAAAGTTCATATCTCTTATCCCATTGAGATTTCTGGAAAGATACACGGAGTGATTGTTATAGAGGTTCTCAATCGAACCTCTCAAGAACTTCAAACCATAATGAGGCAACTCCACTGGGGATCTGCATGGCTTGAGGTAATGTTTCAAAGGGCAGATATCTTTAGGGCAGAAGAGACTAATGAAAGACTCAAAACCACACTCGACCTTATTGCTTCAATAGCAGAGCACGATAGGTTTCAGCCCTCTGCTATGGCATTTGTTACAAGGTTAGCAAATAAACTTGAATGTGAGAGGGTGAGTCTTGGTTTCGAACATCGGAAAGAGGTTCGTGTAAAGGCATTATCACATAGTGCAGAATTTGGAAGGCAGATGAACCTTCTTAGAGCAATAGGAAATGCCATGGATGAAGCGATTGATCAGAAAACCATAATCGTTTATCCAATACCAAAAGATATGACACCGGTTGTGACCCGTGCCCATGAAGAACTTTCAAGACATCACGGGGCTGGAAATATATTGACAATCCCCTTAAGAAGAGAGGATGAATTTCTTGGGGCACTGATGCTTGAACGTCCTACAAATAGGCCATTTGACCAGGACGAAATTGAACTCTGTGAAACAGTTGCCACAATTGCAGGACCAATCCTTGATTCAAAAAGAAAAGAAGACCGTTGGCTGATTACAAAGGCAGGCGAGTCATTTGTCAATCAAATAAAGAAGTTTATTGGACCAGGGCACCTTGTTCTGAAACTTGTTACCATACTCATTATAGCTTTGGTAATATTCTTCTATTTTGCAAAAGGGGATTATAGGGTTTCTGCTCCTACAACACTTGAAGGAACGATTCAACGTGCGATCTGTGCACCATTTGATGGCTTTATAGCAGATGCAAGGGTAAGAGCGGGTGATATTGCAAAAGAAGGCGATATACTTTGTGTGATGGATGATAGAGACCTGAAGCTTGAACGGCTAAAATGGGTCAGTCAGAAAGAGCAACTTATAAAACAGCATAGAGAGGCCATAGCAAAACATGATCGACCACAAATTCTTATCATACAGGCCAAAATAGACCAGGCCGATGCCCAGATTGCACTTATTGATGAACAATTGACAAGGGCTAAAGTTACAGCACCTTTTAATGGTGTTATTATGAAAGGCGACCTGAGCCAGCAATTGGGTGCACCTGTTGAGAAAGGGCAGGTACTATTTGAGATAGCGCCACTTGATTCATATCGAGTAATTGTTGAGGTAGATGAAAGAGATATCTCTGAGATAAAAGTTGATCAAAAGGGAGAGCTTGTTCTTTCATCACTACCACATGAGATTTTCCCTTTAATTATAGAAAAAACAACCCCTGTTTCAATAGCAAAAGAGGGGAGAAACTATTTTCGGGTTGAGGCACGCTTGGAAGGGAATACACAAAGACTCCGTCCAGGGATGGAGGGCGTTGGAAAGATATTTATTGATAGAAGAAGACTTATATGGATATGGACTCATGAGCTCATTGACTGGATTAGACTGAAACTCTGGGCATGGTGGCCATGAAGAAGAGTGAGGAGTGAGGAGTGAGGAGTGAAGAGTGAAGAGTGAAGAGATAATCATTATGGATATAAATAATAGATATGACGACTTCTCTTTTTAGTCCTTCCTGGTATAGAGTAGCAGGTTTAAAACCAAGACTTCGTAGCCATGTAGATATTCATCGCCATAACTACCGAGGTGAGGTGTGGTATGTCCTTCAGGATCATGCCACAGGCAGATACCAGAGATTTACGCCAGCAGTCTATCTACTCGTTGGGCTTATGGATGGTGAGCGAACAGTTCAAGAAATCTGGGAAGAGATAAGGGTGAGGCTTCGAGATGATGCACCAACCCAGGATGAAGTAATTCGGATACTCAGCCAGCTTCATGCCTCTGATGTCCTTTTATGTAATGTGCCCCCTGATACTGAGGAGCTTTTTAAACGATTTGAAAAAAGAAGACTAACCAAGATTAAACAGAATATTAGGAATCCACTTGCCATGCGATTTTCTCTTTTAGATCCTGAAAGATTTCTTAAAAGATTTGAGTTTATCGGACGCTCAATATATAGCATCATTGGTGCTATAATATGGTTTATTGTAGTAATTTCAGGAGCCATTGTCGCTGGATTTCATTGGCCAGAACTGACTGAGAATATAACAGATAGGATATTAGCACCTACAAATATTATACTACTCTGGTTTACATTTCCATTTTTAAAGACCTTTCATGAGTTCGGCCATGCATTTGCCATCAAGCGATATGGCGGGGAAGTCCACGAGATGGGAATAATGCTTTTAGTCTTTACCCCTATTCCATATGTCGACGCCTCGTCTGCCTCGGCCTTCCGCAAAAAGTGGGAACGTGTAATCGTTGGGGCAGCTGGAATGGTTGTAGAATTATTTATAGCAGCAATAGCTCTATTTTTATGGACCAATATGGAACCAGGGACGCTAAGGTCTATTCTTTATAATATAATTTTTATAGCAAGTGTTTCATCTCTCCTATTTAACGGGAATCCTCTACTTCGGTATGATGCATACTTTATTCTTGGAGATCTCTTAGAGATTCCAAACCTTGGACCAAGGGGGCTTCAATACCTTGGATATCTTTTCCAGCGTTATCTTTTTGGTCTTCGTGATGTGGAGTCCCCTCCATCAACACGAGGAGAACGAATCTGGTTTGTGATATATAGTATTACATCATTCTTTTATAGAATCTTTATCTATGCCTCAATCATTCTTTTTGTTGCAAGTAAATTTTTCATTGCAGGGGTGATCATGGCATTTTGGGCTATTATATCAATGATTATTTTACCTGTAGGAAAAGCTATAAAGTTCCTTTTTTCTTCTCCAAGACTTGGTAAGAAACGGCCGAGAGCAATGCTTGTAACTGCTTTTGTTGTAGCATTGATCATCGCATCAATTACCATCGTTCCAGTTCCTTTAGGAACTCAGGTAGAAGGAGTTCTATGGATACCAGAACAATCTTTTGTTCGTGCAGGAACAGACGGATTTATATATCGGATAATTAAACCATCAGGGGTTGGGGTAAAAAAAGGAGAACCTCTGATAGAATGTTATGACCCATTTCTTTTAGCAAATATAAGGGTCCTGGAATCTCAGCTTCGAGGGCTTAAAATCCTTTACGAAACCCAGATTCTAAAGGATAGAGTTCAAGCAGAGATAACCAAAGATGAGATAAAACATGTGAAGGCAGAGCTTGAACGTTCAATTGAACGTAAGGAAGAATTGACGATTAGAAGTCCTTCTGATGGAACATTCTATTTACCTTTAGCACAGGATCTTCCTGGTCGATATGTAAAAAGAGGAGAATTACTGGGTTATGTACTTGATCCACAGACAATTACTGTAAGAGTTGTTGTACCACAAAAGGATGTTGATTTTGTTCGTCTTAAAACAAAAGAAGTAAAGGTAAGATTTAGTGAGAAGATTTCAGAGAAGTTACCTGCTATTTTAAAAAGAGATGTTCCCGCAGCAACTGATAGACTTCCAAGCCGTACACTGACCCGTGAAGGTGGAGGCGAAGTGCCTATAGATCCCCGTGATAGATTAGGCATAAAGGCATTTCAGAAGGTATTTCTTTTTGATGTTGAGGTATTAGAAAACATTGGTTTTTATAATGTAGAAGGGCGAGTTTATGTCCGTTTTGATCATGGTAGTGAACCTCTTTTCTGGCGTTGGTATAGGAGCATAAGGCAACTTTTCTTAAGGAGGTTTAGTGTATAATACACTTTCAATTCCTTTAATTTCATTTCCAGGAATTTATCCTGAGAAAAAAGAACCTCGTAGCGAGTGGATTGACCGTGTAGCAGCATCTATTGGCGGAGCCTTTGCTTCTTGGATACGTCCTCGGGCTACGAAATTTAGCTGGATTGTCGATCTTGTAAATCAACATAGAGATTATGTAAAGGGATTATCAGATAGGGAGATTTTTTTAATGGCACGGAGTTTAGGGGAACGTTTAAGAAGAGAGGGATACAAACGTGATCTAATTTCACTTGTATTTGCACTTGTCCGTGAAGTATCCAAAAGAACGATATCCATGCCACACTTTGATGTTCAACTCATAGGCGGGCTTGTTCTTTTAAATGGTATGATAGCAGAGATGGAGACTGGCGAGGGTAAAACACTTGTTGCAACCCTTCCGGCTTCAGTTGCAGCACTTTCAGGAGTTCCGGTCCACATAATAACAGTTAATGATTATCTTGCTGAGCGTGATGCAAACTGGATGGGGCCAGTTTATCGAAGCCTAGGTCTTACGGTTGGGGTTATAAAACATGGGATGAGCATCGAAGAGAAGAGAGCTGCATATAGGTGCAACATAACCTACTGCACAAATAAAGAGGTTACCTTTGATTATCTTCGTGACCGAATTATTTTATGGGATAGACCAAGTGAGGTTCGCCTCCAACTTGAACGACTTTATGATGATAAGTCAAGGGTTAATCGACTAATAATGCGTGGGCTTCACTACGGGATAGTAGATGAGGCAGATAGTGTTTTAATTGACGAAGCACGAACACCATTAATTATTTCTGCAGAAGGAAATAGTTTTGATGAGGAAAGTATCTTCCGGCAAGCAATCGATATAGCAAAAAGATTATCTCCAAAAATAGACTTCACAGTTTCACCGAGTGAACGTTCCCTTGAATTAACAGAAAAAGGAAAGATGCGAATTAAGGAGATGACGTTTTTTAGTGGCAGGGTTAGTTTAAATGCTAAGCAACGCGAAGAAGTGGTTCGTCAGGCCCTGGTCGCACTATATCTCTTTTTTCGTGATAAACATTATCTTGTAAAAGATGGAAAGGTTCAGATTATTGATGAATATACTGGCCGTTTAATGCCTGATAGGTCATGGGAGAGGGGACTTCATCAGCTTATTGAGATTAAAGAAGGCTGTGAAATGACCAGGCAGAAAGAAACCCAGGCAAGGATAAGTTATCAGAGATTTTTCAGAAGGTATCTCCATTTAGCCGGTATGACAGGGACTGCTCGAGAGGTTGCGGGAGAATTGTGGTCAATATATCGTCTTAGGGTGGTAACTATTCCTACAAATAGGCCTTTAAAAAGATACTACCTCGCTGATAAGATATATTCAAAGGCAGACCAGAGATGGAAGGCAGTTGTTGAACGTATTTCAGAAATGAATCGATTAGGGAGACCGGTTCTTATTGGCACACGTTCTGTGGCCGCATCTGAACATCTTAGCGAACTTCTCAATCAAGTTCAATTGCCACATAGGGTTTTAAATGCAAGGCAAGATAAGGAAGAAGCTGAAATTATTGCACTTGCAGGTCAGAAGGGAATGATTACTGTTGCAACAAATATGGCTGGTCGTGGGACTGATATTCGGCTTGGAGATGGAGTTGCCCAGCTTGGGGGACTTCATGTCATAGCAACAGAACGACACGAAGCAAGAAGGATAGACCGTCAGCTATTCGGTCGCTGTGGAAGACAGGGTGATCCAGGAACATGTGAAGCCATTGTGTCACTGGAAGACGAATTGATTGAAAGCTATGTTCGAAAGCCATTAAAATTGCTGGCTAAATTGGCTCTCAAGGATCAACATAGTTTAATCGGTCAATGGGTTGGTAGATTTTTATTTTGGGTTGCCCAGAAGAGGTCAGAAAGACTTTATTCTAAGATGAGATATCAACTACTAAAGCTTGATGAACAACTAAGTGATGCCTTGGCCTTTTCTGGTAGACCTGAATAAAAAAGGAGGCCTCATGCGATTTAAAATTTTAATAACATTAATTTTATCAATTTTTGTTTTACCATTTTCATCCAATGCCTTAGAGTTTGATGGAGTCATTGAACCTCGAAGGATTATTAATCTTGGTGGTGCTGGAGTTCCAGGCATTCTTGAGACAGTAAGGGTAGATCGAGGAGATTTTGTAAGGCAGGGCCAAGTAATTGCAACTCTTCAAGCAGGGGTTGAGAGGGCAACAATGGAGATGGCAAGATATAGAGCTGAAATGGAAGCAGGTATTAAGGCAAAAGAGGCGAATTTAAATTTCTATATAAGAAAAAAGATTATGAACGAGGAACTTTATAAAAAACAGGTTTTGCCTTTTAGCCAGTGGGATGAGATTGAAACAAATAAGATAATTGCAGAATGGCAATTGAAAGATGCTATAGAAAATAAAAAGCTCGCTGAACTTGAATATAAAAGGGCTCTCGAGGCCTATCAACGAATGATTATAAAGAGTCCTATTAATGGAGTGGTTGTTGAAAGATTTCTTTCACCAGGTGAATATATCGAAAATCAGGCAATTGTTAAACTTGCCCAGATTGATCCACTTAATGTTGAGGTTATAATTCCAGTTTCTTATCTCTTACAAATTAAGTTAGGAATGAAAGCAAAAGTTATTCCTGAAGCCCCAATCGGAGGGCAATATGTCGCCGAGGTGAAGGTGATTGACAGGGTTATTGATGCGGCAAGTGGAACCTTCGGGGTTCGACTCGAGCTTCCAAACCCTAACTATAAACTTCCTGCCGGCCTTAAATGTAAGGTTATTTTTTCTGTTAAATAGGTCAGTAATAATATAATTAAAAAATTTGGTAAAAATCCCAATAAATAATGGCTTGAAACTGAAGGACATCTCAAGAGTGTGAAACGATCGAAGCACCTATAAAAAGTTAAGATTGCCACGCCTTCGGCTCGCAATGACGCCCATTAGTAAGTCAAACCAATAGTTAGTACTATCCTTCCTATTACAGGCAAGGGATGCCAATTGCAGCAAGACAAATATTAATTTAATATCAACTATATATCCTTGATTTTCGAGAATCTGTAAGTTATTGAAGAAAGCAATAGATTAAAAAGGAGGTATCAAATATGCTATATGGATATGCTGGAAAGATATTATGGGTTGATCTTAAAGAAGAAAAAATAAAGGAAGAGATAATTCCTGAGAGTATTTATCGCGAATTCTTAGGTGGAACAGGATTGGGTGTTAGAATGATTTATGAAAGGATGAAGCCAAAATCAGACCCTCTTGGTCCTGATAATATCCTTGGATTCGTAACAGGCCCCCTTACTGCTACACCAGTTCCAGGGAGCGGAAGATTTACTGTGGTGACTAAATCTCCAGTAACAGGAGGTTGGGCCGATTCAAGTTCAGGAGGATTTTGGGGACCTAACTTAAAATGGGCAGGTTATGATGCAATATTTTTTATAGGGATTTCAAAAAGACCTGTTTATTTAATTATATCTAATGGAAAAGCGGAATTAAGGGATGCCTCTAATCTATGGGGTAAAGATACTTATGAGACCGAAGATTATATTGAGAAGGAACTTGGCAAATCTAAATGGCGAATCTCATGCATAGGCCCAGCAGGAGAGGCATGCTCACTTATCTCAGGAATAGTGAATGAGAAAGGAAGGATTGCAGCCCGGGCAGGTGTTGGTGCTGTAATGGGTTCAAAGAAACTTAAGGCAATCGTATTAAATGAGGATGATAAAAGAGAGATTCCAGTTGCTGACAAAAAGGGGCTTGATTCTATCAGGAAAAAGTTCTGGGAGAATATAAAAGCGAGTGGTTTTCATCAAGGGCTTGCAAAGAGCGGGACAGGCGGAGGAACAAGCTTTCTCGTTTCTATTGGTGACTGTCCAACAAAAAACTGGAATTCTACAGGATTGGATTCAATGCCTTCGTGTGAAAAATTAAATAGTACCAATATGGAGAAGTATAAATTAAAAGGTTATGGATGCCATTCATGCCCCCTGAGATGTGGTGCAATTATCGAGATAAAGGAAGGACCTTTCAAGACAAAAGGTGAAATGCACAGACCCGAGTATGAAACCTTGGCTTCTCTGGGGACGCTTTGTTTAAATGATAATGTTGAGGCAGTAATAAAGGCTAATGAGATATGTAATCTTTATGGAATGGATACCATTGCAGTTGGTGGAATTATAGCTTTTGCTATGGAATGTTATGAGAAAGGAATCCTCAACATAGAAGACACTGGTGGGATAGACCTAAAATGGGGAAATGGAGAGGCAGTTGTTGCACTCACTGAAAAGATAGCAAGGAGAGAAGGCATAGGGAATATACTTGCTGATGGCGTAAAAAAGGCTGCAGAACGGATAGGCAAGGGGGCTGAAAAATATGCAATGCACATAGGTGGCCATAGAATTCCTTACCATGATCCCCGTTTATCTCCTGCACTTGGAACAAACTATATTTCTGATCCACAGCCAGCATGCCACATGGGTCCTCAAGGAGCAGATTTACTTGACAAAGGATTACCACTTGGAGAAGACCCTCTTCTTGAACCACCAAAGTTATCTGTATACGGCGACTATGATAAGAAAGGGTCGATTTATGCAAAGGGGTATGAGTACTTCCAGCTTGTAAGCTCGGGTGGGCTTTGTGCATTATATACAATCCATTTTGCCATACCCATTGTAGAATTGCTTAGACCTGTTACAGGTTGGGATATTGACTGGAAAGAGGGATTGAAGATTGGCAAGAGAATTCTAACATTGAGACAGGCATTCAATGCACGTGAGGGAATTAGACCTTCTCAGTTTAAATTCCCTGAAAGATTGACAGCTCCAATGTCAGTTGGGATGGCAGCTGGTATAAAGATTGACTTTGATACATTGAAGAAGAGTTATTTTGAAGCAATGGGTTGGAATATTGATGATGGAAAACCGAACCCTCAAACACTCGAAGAACTTGGTATCGATAAATTAACAGAAGACCTATGGAAATAAAAATGGAGATCAAATCCTTTTTAATTTAATATTAATTTATTGAGATACTAACTTTTTTGAATCATAAATTTCAATAATCCTCAGTGTGATATCGAAGCTATTATCAAAGTAGGCAATTCCTGCAAATGACTTCTCAAAGATTAAAGAATATTTTTCTTTCTTACCAAATTCTTTAATCACTTCACTTATTTCTAAAAGGGCTTTTTGTGAAAGTTCACGATTAACCTTCTTCAGATCCGAAGATATATCTTCTTTGAGCCTTTTTAACTCTTTTATTTCTGCTGAAAGACTGTCTTCGAGAGATCTTCGTTCGTGAATGGAAAGCCTCGTTTCTTCACTTTTCAGTTTTTCTTCGATTGATTTTATTTTATCTTCCTTGTCTTTCAGAAGATTCTTTTTTCTCTCAACCTCCTTTTCAAGTACCTTACGGTAAACTTGTATCGCCTTTGATTCTTTTATTATACGCTGAAGATCAAAAACCGCTATCTTAGGTGTTTGAGCTAATGAGAAAGATGTAAATACTAATGTTGATAAAACCAATATACCTATTTTGTAAATAAATTTCAGAATTTTTTTAAATTTTTTATCATTCATTTTTTCTCCTTTCCAAAGAATTATATTTAAATCGAACGATTCAAGATTGTCATTGCGAGGCAAAGGCGAAGCAATCTCGATTTTAATCTTTTTTATCATCGTCCAATAAAAGCGTTTAAAAGTCAAATTTATTTTTGAATAGTGTTAGAGCATTTCCTTTTGAATGGTACTTTTTATGAGAGGTTTTAACCAATGTTTTTTACAGGAAAGGAAGTGGATCTCCTTTTCTATAAACAAGGGCCTGACAGAAGGCAATCAGATTCTTTTTTTCATCAAAGATCTTAATATCATAAGATGCTGTTCTTTTTGTCCTGCTTAATTCCTTTGCTTCAGCAGTAAGCCTGCTTTTTGGAGGTGGAGGAGAAACGTATGTAATATTCATATTTAATGCAACAGCAACGGTCCCATGGGAATTTGATGCTGTCTCAAATGCCTCATCTATTAAGGCAAATAGTGCTCCACCATGGGCCATTCCCAAAAAGTTTTCCATATCGGGCGTAAAATCCATCTCCACTTTAGAATATCCTTCCTTTAATTCTACTAACCTTAAACCAAACTTTTTAGCAAATGGCTCTCTTTGTACCGCATTAAATATAGCATCCCTGACTTTCTCATCCATTTATTTTTATTTCTCCTTATCTCTTGATTCCTTTTTCTCATCTGCATGGTGTTTAATAATTAAGGCCTCAACCATAAAGATTACATCTTCAGCGATATTTGTCGCATGGTCAGCAATCCTTTCGAGACAACGGGCAACAATCATAAGGTGAACTGCCCTTGGAATAGTTTTAGGGTCAGCCATCATATAGGTAAGGAGTTCTCGAACCACCTGATCGTTTAATCCATCAACGATATCATCCCTTTCACAAACAGAACGTGCAAGTTTTGGATCACGATTTACAAAGGCATCAAGGACATCCTTAACCATAGACTGTGTGATTTCAGCCATTCGTGGTATATCAATGTATGGTTTAAGTTGGGGTTCTTGATTAAGGGAGATTGCACGTTCTGCAATGTTTACAGCTTGGTCTCCCATTCTTTCAAGGTCTGTAACAATCTTCATTGCAGATGTAATAAAACGAAGATCAACAGCTACTGGTTGTCTAAGGGCTAAAAGTTTAAGACACATTTCATCAATTGCAATCTCCATTTCATTGATCTCTTTTTCTCGTTCGAATGTCTTTTTAGCAAGATCAGAATCCCTTTTTACGAGTGAATTGACAGAATCCTGGATTGCCTCCTCAACCATTGTTGCCATTCTTAGAAGATTTTCCTTTAACTCCTCCAATTCTTTTTGAAATTGTGTTTCAGTGATCATATTACCCTCCTTTTAATTAAATTTATTATCCAAATCTTCCTGTGACATAATCTTCCGTCCTTTTATCTTTAGGACGAGTGAAGATCTGATAGGTCGGTCCTTCTTCAATCAATTCTCCATTTAATAAGAAGGCTGTTCGATCAGCTACACGGGATGCCTGCTGGATATTATGTGGTACTAAAATTATTGTATAATCTTTTTTTAACTGGAGGAGTGTCTCTTCAATACTTGTTGTTGAGATAGGATCCAATCCAGAACATGGCTCGTCAAGAAGAAGGACTTCAGGGTCAAGGGCTAATGTCCGAGCAATACAGAGCCGCTGCTGCTGACCTCCTGAGAGGCGAAGTGCAGAGGATTTAAGTCGGTCCTTTACCTCATCCCATAATACAGCAGCCCGCAGTGCCTTTTCCACAATTTCAGATAACCTGTTTTTTTGAGTTATGCCGTTTAGCCGTGGGCCATATGCAACATTATCAAAAATTGACATTGGAAGTGGTGTTGGAAGATCAAAGACCATGCCCACTTTTCTTCTCAATTGAGTTACGCTCTGTTTTTCATCATAAATATCATTTCCATCTAATAGAATACTTCCTGTATGCCTTGTTCCATAAACAAGATCTGTTAAGCGATTAAGACTCTTAAGAAGGGTTGTTTTTCCACTTCGAGCAGGACCAAAAATAGAAAATATCTTATTTGAAGGGATATAAAGATTGATATGGAGAAGCGCAGGTTGTTCATCATAGTAGAAACTAAAATCTTTGATAGATATTTTTATGGATTCAAACATAGGAATTCCTTATGTCCTGTGGCGGATATACCTATTTAGTAACCAGTTTGCAATGATATTTACTAATAAAACCATGATAATTAATGCTGCACCTGTTCCGTAGGCCATTTCCATTGATATACCTTCTCGGGCAAGAATATAAAAGTGTACGGCCATTGTTCTAATTGGAGAAAAGATCGATGTTGGCATAACGAGCGATGAACCAGCAGTCAGGATTACTGCAGCTGTCTCGCCAATACTTCTCCCAACACTTAAAATCACCCCTGTAAATATTCCAGGCAGAGCATTCGGGAGGATTGTTTTCGTAACCGTCTGCCATTTAGTTCCTCCTAAAGAGTAACTGACTTCGCGATAAGAATTGGGAATTGCCTTTATAGCCTCTTCAGTAGTACAAATGATGGTTGGTAGAATCATTGAGGCAAGGGTTAGTCCACCTGATAGGATAGACCATCCTAAATTAAGGTATATAACAAAAAAGATAAAACCAAAGAGGCCAAAGATTATAGAAGGTATTCCTGCCAAACAGTCTGTCCCGAAGCGAATTATTCGACTTAAACGGGTTTCTCTTGTATATTCTCTTAAAAAAATAGCTGTGCCAACACCTAAAGGTGTAGCAAAAATAATTGCCAGTGTAGTAAGAGCAATGGTTCCCACGATTGTAGAAAAGATTCCTCCTTCTCTTCCCATGCTTCTTGGTGGCTCGAGAAAGAAACTGAATTTTAGCATTGGAATTCCACTAATAAGTATTTGAAATAGGATTAGAGCCATTATGATGATAGTAGAAAGTGAAGCAATCCATATTAAAATCTTTGCAAGGTCCTGGGTTAAATAGCGAGATTGATTAAATCTCAACTTACTCTCCTCTTTGAGAGAATAATCGCTAAGGAGTTTAAAATCATTATAATGAAGAAAAGAACAATCCCTGTAGCAAATAGCGCGAGCCTGTGGTCTCCCGAGGAATATCCCATTTCAATACCAATATTGGTAGTAAGTGTCCGTGCAGAATCAAGAAAAGAAGAAGGTATTTTCACGGCATTTCCAAGAATCATGATCATAGCCATTGTTTCACCTATAGCACGACCCATACCGAGGATAATACTTGCAACAATTCCTGATTTGGCAGAAGGGATCAATACTCTCCATATAGTCTGCCAGTGGGTGGCTCCCAGTGCTAAGGCACCAGCCTTATAAGATGGAGGAAGTGCCCTTAGTGAGTCTTCAGATATACTAATGATTGTTGGAAGAATCATAATTCCAAGAATTAGTGAACCTGAAAGTATGCTTAATCCAGGTCCACCAATATGGTTTCTTATAATCGGAACAACAACAATAAGACCCCAGAAACCATAAATAACAGAAGGGATTGCTGCAAGGAGGTGAATTGCTGGTCTCAGAAACATTGCAACCATAGGCGGGGTCCATTCACAAAGAAAGATAGCACATGACAGTCCTAATGGAATACCAAGGAGAAGTGCACCAAAGGTTACCCATAATGATCCTACAATCATAGGTAATATACCATATTCTCCTTTGCTTGGTACCCATCGTTCACCAAGGATAAAGTTTTTAAGCCCAACCTTCCATATAAGGGAGCTACCCTGCTCAAAAATGAAAAATGCGATTAGTGCAAGAATTAATATCGTTGAAAATGCAACAATCAATAGAATCTTTTCAATAACCTTTTCTTTAAGCTCCATAGTCTATTCTTTAATTACTGGTACCAATCCTTCTCTGGCTAATAGTTGCTGCCCTTTTTTACTTAGTACAAAATTTATAAAAGATTTTACCTCACCTTGTGGCTCGGTTTTTAGCACAAAAAGAAATGGTCTAACCAATATATATTTTCCATTTTCTATGTTTTCAATATTGGGCTCTATACCAGAAATCTTTAAAGGTTTTATCTTTTCATTAACTAATCCAAGAGAGATATAGCCAATGGCATTTGGGTCATCTGCTACTAACTGACGTATGGTGCCACTTGCATCCTGTACTAAAGCCTCCAGTGTTATCTCATCTTTTCCCATGACCATATTTTGAAAGGAGTCCCTTGTTCCAGAGCCTTCTTCCCTTGTTATAACAATAATAGGATTTGGGACTCCTCCTACCTCTGCCCAATTTTTTATTTTACCTGAAAATATCTCTCTTATCTGATGTATGGATAGATTATTAACAGGATTTTTGGGATTTACGATAACTGCAATTGCATCCTTTGCAATTGTGATTGGTATTAGATCCTTCTCTGACGATGAAAGAAGCCGAGATGACATTCCAATATGTGCGGCGTTATTACGGACTGCTACAATTCCTGCTGTTGAGCCACCATCTTGAACGTGAATACGGGTATTGAGATAAAGAAGCATGTATTCTTCTGCTAAAAGTTCTGCAAATGGGGTAATTGAGTTGGATCCAGCTAAAGTAAGCCCAGCCTTTTGCCTTTGACACGCAATAATTAATATTAATGATAAAATAAAAATTAATATATATCGAATTTTGTGTTTGTTACCCATATCTTCCTGTTACATAATTTTCTGTTCTTCTATCCTTTGGCCTTGTAAAAATATCACCTGTTGGACCAAATTCTAACAGTTCACCTAAAAGAAAGAATCCCGTATAATCAGAAGTCCGTGCGGCCTGCTGCATGTTATGGGTCACTATTACTATAGTATAATTCTTTTTTAATTCTTGCATTAACTCCTCAATTTTTAATGTTGCTATTGGATCAAGCGAAGAACACGGTTCGTCCATAAGTATAACATCCGGTTCAACCGCAATAACTCGAGCAATGCAGAGCCTTTGTTGTTGTCCTAAAGTAAGACTTAATGCATTTTTATGAAGCCGATCCGAAATCTCTGAAAAAAGTCCAACCGCCTTCAAGCTTTCCTCTACTCTGTCTTCTATCTCTGTCTTTGAATATCCCCCTTTAACCTTTAGTCCAAATGCCACATTTTCAAAAATACTTTTTGGAAATGGATTTGGCCTCTGAAAGACCATTCCAATTTTTTGCCTTAGCATAACAACATCTGTTCCTGGTTGATATATATCGTTGCCATCGAGTAAAACCTTCCCCTCGGTCTTTGTATAAGGTATTAATTCATTCATGCGATTTAATGTTCTGAGAAATGTCGATTTACCACAACCCGAGGGGCCAATCAGGGCAGTTATTCTATAACTCTCAATAGATATATTTATATTCTTTAATGCCTGGGTATTGCCATAGTAGAAATTAAGCCCTTTGGTTTCTATCTTTATTTCGGATTTCCCTTTACTCATTCACCCCCCTATTAATCCATGTCTTATTCAAGGGATATAATTTTTATATAAGTAGAAAATTAGGGTAAATTGTAAGCAGGTTTGGGGTATTTTTAAAAAGATTCATCTTTAGCCCGACCATAGTCATCCTCCAATCTTTCAATGTCATCTTCTTCTAAATATTCTCCATTCTGAACTTCAATAATTTGAAGTGGTAGGGAACCTGGGTTTTCTAATCGGTGTTTTGTATTTTGAGGGATATAAGTACTCTGGTTTTCTTTTACAAAAAAGGTTTCATCATTCCTTGTCACTTTTGCTGTCCCTGATATTACAACCCAATGTTCACTCCTTTTTTTGTGTACCTGAAGACTTAATCTCGAACCAGGATTAATTATAATTCTTTTTATCTTATATCCATTCCCTTTATCCAGTATCGTATAACTTCCCCAGGGTCTTTCTACTCTCTTATGGCAGAGATATTCCTCTCTACCTTTCTTTTTTAACAATTCAACGATCTTCCTAACCTCTTGAACATTAGCCTTTGGGCTGATGAGTGTAGCATCAGGGGTATCAACAACTACCATATCATTAAGGCCTATTGTTGCTATGAGTTTCTCGCCAGATAAAATTGTGGTATTCTTACTTCCGATATCAATCAGGTTTCCTCTAAATATATTCCCGTTTTCATCTTTATCTATCACTTCATCAAGTGCAGTAAAGCTTCCTAAGTCGGACCATCGAAACGAAGCCTTTACCATCATTACATCTCTGCTTTTCTCCATTACTCCATAGTCTATTGAAATACTTTCGATTTGTGAATAGATTTCATCAATATGTAACAAGTAGTTTTCATTTTCTAATTTTTTTGATATGCCAAAGAGAGGGCTTTCTGGAGATTTGATCAATAAAGATTCAATTTCTTTTAATCTATTGTGAAGGTTTGGCAGATAGGCCTCAATCTCTGATAGTATTTTGGAATTTTTCCAGACAAATATGCCTGAGTTCCAGTAATAATTTCCATCTAAAAGATAGGCTTCTGCAGTTTTTAGATCAGGTTTTTCAACAAAACGTTCAACTTTTAAGATTTTAATATCCTCAGCATATCTTCTTTCACATTTAATGTAACCATATCCTGTCTCGGGCCTTGTTGGCCTTATTCCAAAAGTTACCAGATATCCGTTTTTAGCTGCCTCTATAGCTATATTTAAATCACTTATAAAATTTTCAGTATCAGGGATTAGATGATCAGATGGCATTACAACTGTAATAGATTCTTTTGAGGAAAATTGATTTATATGAATAGCTGAAAGTCCAATAGCAGGCGCAGTGTTTTTACCAAAGGGTTCAATTATCAGCCTAATATTTTTACTTAAGGGACCCAGTGAATCTATATGAAATCTTATATCTTGAGCTTGAGATTTTGTAGTTACAATCCAGATGTTTTCAGGGGGTATAACTCCACTGACCCTTTTAATGGTTTGTAGAATTAAGGTATCTTCACCCACAATCTTTAACATCTGTTTTGGTAGTGTTTCCCGGCTCAAGGGCCAGAAGCGAGTTCCTGAACCACCTGCAAGTATAATGGCATGAATATCGACCATAAGCAGAATTAATTATATTTTATTTTTTCGGTTTATTCAAATATCCTAATCATATTCAATTTTAGGAGAGGAAATAGGTCAAGGTAATAGAGTTGACATTATACTTTTTTTAATTTAAAGAAAAGAGGAAACTTTGGAGACCTCTGAAAAAGTCTTTGAAAGACTAGGGAGGTAGGGTTCAAAACCCTTCGAATGCGGGCTTTTAATGTTTAAATAGTTTTTCAGAATTCTCCTTTTTGATTCTTAACAATACGTAAAAAAAATTTAAGGAGGTTAATATGAAAATTGATATCTTTACTCATGTTTCACCACCAAAATATCGAGAGGCCCTTTACAAGTATGCTGACAAGTTTATTACAGAGAAGAATGTTATGGAAAAAAGGACAACACTTACAAATGTTGAAGAAAGGTTGCGTCTACTTGAAAAATTCGAGGATGTAGTCCAAATACTTTCTGTTACGCTACCACCTGTTGAAGAGATTGTTTCGCCAAAAGAAGCCTTGGAACTGGCAAAGATTTCAAATGATGAGATGGCTGAATGGGTAGCAAAGTATCCAAAGAGGTTTGTAGGTGCTATTGCCAATCTCCCACTAAATGACATAGATGCATCATTAAAAGAGGCAGAAAGGGCAATAAAAGAGCTTGGATTTAAAGGGATACAGATTTATACCTCCATACAGGGTAAGTCATTAAGTTCAGAGGAATTCATGCCTTTATATGAACTCATGTGTAAATTCGATCTGCCGATCTGGATACATCCCCTTCGGAGGTCTTTTACCCCTGATTATCCAACAGAAAAGAATTCTTTTCACCAGATTTTTTCCATTTTTGGTTGGCCCTATGAGACTACTGCTGCAATGACGAGGCTTGTTTTTTGTGGAATATTTGAGAGATTTCCAAATATAAAGTTTATTACCCATCACTGTGGAGCAATGGTACCTTACTTTGCTGATAGAATCGTTGTCCACTATAATAATGGTCTGGAAAGACTTGGTCAGAAATTCTTTCCAGGGCTTAAAAAACATCCAATCGAATATTTCAAAATGTTTTATAATGATACTGCACTAAATGGGAATCCTTCAGGACTGATGTGTGCATATGCCTTCTTCGGTGAAGATAAGCTTCTATTTGGCTCGGATATGCCATACGATATCGAGAATGGTGCAGTGGCTATTCGTGAGACCATCAGAGCGATCGATGCGTTATATATTCCAGAGAAAAGTAAAAATAAGATATTTGAGGAGAATGCAAAAAAACTCCTTCGACTTTAATGAATTGTGACATCTTTTAGAGACCCCAAAATTAATCAATAAGGGGAGGTAATTTACGGAATCTCTTTTATTAATCATTGACAAAAATCCATTGTTTTTGTTATTAACATTGCAAATTTGAAAGTCTAAAAGAAAGGAGAAAGGATAATGAGAAAAGTTGTATGGTTCTCGTTTATTTTAACAATTTTTCTAGTCTCAACAGCAACAGCACGTACTGTAAATATTGCCAGTAGTAATCCAGGTTCTGCCACGCATTCGGCAAGTGCAGCGATTGCAAAACTAATTGCAGAGACCTTGAAACTTCAAGCACGCGTTATACCCCATAGTGGGCAAAGTGCAGCTATACCCGCAGTAAACGGAGCTGAAGCAGAATTTGGCATAGCAAATTCCTATGAATTCTTTCTTGGAGTAACAGGGACTGGTATATATCAAGGGCAACAGCTTAAAGATCTTAGGATGGTTTCAGTGCTTTACCCAATACGAAATGCATTCTGGGTAAGAAAGGATTCCCCTATTAAAAAAATAGGAGATTTAAAAGGGAAGAAGGTCCCAGGTGGATGGACAGCTCAAAAGATCGTTGGTTATACTACTTCGGCTCTTCTTGCAAATGCCAACCTTACGTATAATGATGTTGTCATGGTACCTGTACCCAATGTAAACATTGGGGCTGATGAATTCATGCAAGGTAAAGTAGATACTTTCTATTTTGCAATGGGGTCTGGAAAGGTTCTTGAAGCAGGTTCAAAAGTTGGGGGACTTCGTGCACTTTCGCTCGATCCTTCACCTGAAGCAATTGCACGTTCAAAAAAACATTTACCACCTATGTACCCGGAATTGATTCAACCCTCTGAGTCACATTATGGTATTGTTGGACCAACCTATATGCTAAGCATAGATTTTGTTTTATTGACAAATAAGAATGTCCCAGAAAATCTGATTTATGATGTTTGTAAAATTCTTCATGGAGGTAAAAAATCACTTACAGCCTCATTTAAACCCCTTGGAGAAGATTTTTGGCCAGAGAAGATGGCCAAGACATTAGCTGCTGGAGAATATCATCCTGGAGCTATTAAATTTTATAAAGAGATAGGCATCTGGCCTCCAAAAGAATAATTTCCTCCCCTCATCTATATCAATTCCTTAGGGGAAGAAGATTAAGATGAGGGGTATTCTATTCCCATCTTCGATAATTTTTAAAAATTGGATAGATTGAGTATGGATAAGACCCAGAAGAAAAGTAAAATGCAAAATTATACTATTACCTCACTTGCGTTTCTTTTGACATGCTGTGCCATTATTAAAACCCTTGATCTTGATAGGGCTGTAGGTCTGGTTCTTTACACAGAACAATATCTGAGTTTCATGTTGTGCCTTGCCATACCACTTACATATCTCACGATTCCATATAGTAAAAAAATAAAGACAAAAGAAAAGGTACCTTGGTTTGATATACTTTGTGCAATAATAGGTTTCTTTGTTTCACTTTATATCGCTATAAGATATCCTGTGCTTGCAGAATTGACGACGGTTAGGCCAGTTAGTGGAATAATTGCTGGAGTATTTTTATTAATTCTATTGATCGAAGGGCTGAGAAGGACTGTTGGAAATGTCTTAACTATTGTAGTATTGGGATTTTTATTAGTTGCCCTCATTGGTCATAAAATACCCGGGTCTTTCCAAGGAAGTTATGTCCCTATTGATAAGCTTGTGTACTATCTTTCTTGGGACTCATCAGGTATTCTGGGAATGCCAATGAGAATCATAACAACAATTGTTGTTGTTTTCATCCTTTTTGGACAGATACTATCAAGTTCTGGAGGCTCGGGTTTTTTCACTGATATTGCAATGGCTTTAATGGGCCGTTACAGGGGTGGCCCTGCAAAGATTTCTGTGCTTTCATCATCCCTTTTTGGGACAATCTCTGGGAGTGCTGTATCAAATGTATTTACCACAGGTGTTATTACTATTCCATTGATGAAAAAAGGTGGTTATCCACCACATCTTGCAGGAGCCATTGAGGCTGTTGCCTCAACAGGTGGGCAACTTATGCCTCCCGTAATGGGAGCTGCAGCCTTTCTGATGGCTGAATTTCTTTCTGTCCCTTATACAAAAGTTGTTATAGCAGCAATAATTCCATCATTACTCTATTATCTCGCATTATTTATGGAGGCAGATCTTGAAGCAGCAAAGATGGGGCTTTCAAGGATTGATGAGTCTTTGATTCCTCCATTTAAAGATGTGATGAAATCGGGATGGTATTTTCCAATCCCATTCATAGTTCTGATTTTAGCACTTTTTTGGTTAAATGACTTACCCGAAAAGGCAGGTTTAAGGGCAATAGGGATTACTGTCTTATTTGGATTTATACTCGGTTATAAAGGGAAAAGGTTAAGACTCGTTGATATTTTTGAAGCCCTGAAGAACACAGGCCTTGGCGTTCTTGAGATCATTATGATAGGAGCTGCTGCTGGCATTGTAATAGGAGTCCTCTATCTATCTGGATTGAGCTTTGGTTTAACATTGGCCCTCACACAGATGGCAGGAGGAAATCTATTCTTGCTTTTATTTATGACAGCGATTGTTTGTATAATCTTAGGTATGGGAATGCCGACCGTAGGGGTTTATGTTTTACTTGCAACGATGGCTGCACCTGCACTTATAGAATTTGGAATCCTACCAATCGCTGCTCATATGTTTATCATGTATTATGGAATGATGTCAATGATTACGCCACCGGTTGCATTGGCAGCTTTTGCTGGGGCATCACTTAGTGGCGCAGATCCTATGAGAACAGGGTATGCTGCAATGCGATTCGGTTGGCTTGCATTTGTATTTCCTTTTATGTTTGTAATATCTCCTACACTTCTCCTACAAGGGAAACCGCTAATTATAATATTTAACTTCGTTACCGCCCTGATCGGGACTTGTCTGGTTTCTACGGCAGTAGTTGGGTATTTTTCTAATAAGCTTGGGATATTAAGTCGTATAATTTATGCAATTGTAGGTTTATCAGCTCTATTTCCAGCAACAGGATTCAAGGTAAGTTTGATAATAAATATTTTAGGTATAATCATTGCCCTTATAATTTTTGTCTATGAATTTTATTTTCGAGGAGGATTTAAAAAATAGGATTTAGTTATTTTTGCTTAAATTTCCGCGGTGCAGCAAGCCAGACAAAGAGAATTGATATTAAATTTAAAATTATCACAATTATGAAGGCAAAAAAGTAACTCTTTGTTTGATCGAATATATATCCTGCTAACCATGCACCTGTTGCACCAGTTATTCCAATAAGACCTTCTACTATCCCATAGATTAATCCAAAGTTTTTGCCCTTATAAATATCTCCTGTTATCGACATTATCATAGGAGTTGTTACCCCCCATCCTGCGCTAAAAAATAGAACAAATAGATATAGAAGGGTGTTTGAATGGATATACTGATAAAGAAGAAGGAAAAGGATACCTGATGAAAAGCACCCTCCACCAATAGTAAATGTAATCTCTCTACCTATTCGATCTGAAAACCATCCCCAGAAGGGACGAAATCCAGCTGTCAAGGCACCAACAGCTGCAAAAAGTGAAGCTGCGAATATCTTTTCGACTCCCTGATCTATAAGATATCTTAAATGATGTACAATAATGGTATAAATTCCGAAGGTCGTAAAGGCAGGAAATAGGACTACATACCAGAACCTTGCTGTCAACACCAATTTTGGAAAGGAAATTTCTTTTGGATTTTGATCATAATGATAAACTTCATTCCTTGTTCCTTTTTCAGAAATCGATAATGATTCATTAGGAAGATCGCCATCTGGATGAAGTCCAAGTTCCTCAGGTCGATGTTTTAAAAAAAGTATATTAAGGGGCAAAGGGATAAGAAACACGAGCATTGCAAGTATAAAAAATGAGAAACGCCATCCATAGGAGGATATAAAGTATTGAGCTATCGGTACCAATAATAAAATACCAATTCCAATTCCTATGCCAGCTATTCCATTTGCTGCCCCCCTTTTTTTCTCAAACCAGTGAGAGATGATAACTGTGAATGGTGCAATGCCCATACCCCAGGTTACTCCAACTCCTACCATCAATCCAAAAAAGATATAAAAATGAGTTAAGGTTTGAATCTGGGTACAGAGAAGAAACCCTATGCCTGTTAAAATTATTCCAGGTATTACAACTTTTCTTGGCCCAATTCGGTCAACCAGAGAACCTGTTATAGGTGCCATAATCATATAGGCCAAAAGGGCAATTGATTGTCCAAAGGCAGCCTCAGCCCGGCTCCAATTAAAATGGTCAATTAAAGCTACAAAAAAGACGGAAAAGACAGTTCTGATACCAAAATAGAATGACATTGATATCATCGAAATTATGGTGATTATCCAGCCATAGTAGATTCTTGGATATATACGTAGGATTTTCATGAGTTTTAGTCTAATATTTTAAATACTTCACGTCAATAACCCTGCCTTGCTGTTATTGGAATGGAAGTGTGGAATGTATTAATTAAAAAACTAAAAAATCCTCTTGATTTAATCTAAATTATTTGATAAAGATTCAAACAGAGCCTTTCATGAATTAAAGGGGTTTTCAACAAGAGGTAATGTTTATTAATTCTTGTGAAGGCAAGAATCCAGGGATACGAAAAGATATTCGGAAAATAGGATTCTATATATTTAAGTTAAAAAAACAATTTTTTAACACTTATGAATAGTATCGGTTAAATTAAAGGGGGTTCAAAAAGGAGAAGATGAAAATAAGGATAATTTGGCTAATAATTATTACTGCATTGTTTTTAATTATCAGTTGTTCTGGTTCCAAAAAAATTGAGAAGAAGGATAGGGTATTATCTGTAGAAGAACATTTTAATCTTGCATTTGCTGCCGCAGAAAGGGGAAATCTTTCTGAAGCAGAAAGGGAATATAAAGAGGTTTTAAAGGTCGATCCTAAGAATGTAAAGGCCCATATTAACCTTGGGATTATTTATGGGAGACAGGGAAAATGGAAGGATGAGATATCAGAATATAAAAAAGCAATAAAGATTCAACCAGAATTTGCCCAGGCGTATTATCATCTGGGAATTGCATATGCTGAAAGGGGAGATCTTGACGAAGCTTTAAAGCAATATGAGAAGGCAATAAAGATAAATCCTGATTATATTGAGGCAATAAACAATTTGGGTAATATCTACTTAAGGAAGGGACGAGCAGAAGAGGCTATATCTCAATATAAGAAAACCATTGAGATTAATCCAAACTATGCAAAGGGTTATTATAATCTTGGATGTGCTTACAAAAAGATCGGATTGATTGAAGAGGCCTTAATATCTTTTAACCGAGCCTTAGAAATAGATCCTAAATACGGTGAGGCCCATTATCAACTTGCCGTTATTCATTTTGAAAAAAGAGAATATAAACTTGCTATTGAACATGTTCAATCTGCTGAGGGCTTAGGAATTAAGGTAGATCCTAAATTTTTAGAAGTCTTAAAATAATTAAGAATTAGGGTGAGGAGTTATTGTTTTTTTGGTAATTTTAAAATCTGAAAAAGGCTTTTCATGGGATATCCTTATTAACCCTTAATTATAAAAGGAGGGGTAGATATGATATCTGCATCAGAAATTAAGCCAGGAATTGTATTTAAGATGGAGAAGGGTCTTTATAAAGTCCTTTCCTCTGAATATCATATGGGTGGAGGTAAAATGGGCGGGCTTGTTCATGTAAAATTCAAGGATATAAGATCTGGATTGATACTTGAAAAGAAATTTAAGCCAGAAGAAAAGATTGATGATGTAGAACTTGATCGTAAAACATTAGAGTATCTGTACGAGGATAAAGATGGATTTTATTTAATGGATCCTGATTCATATGAACAAATACAACTGGATAGAAGACTTTTGGAAGAGTTTTCACCTTTTCTTAAGCCGAATATGAAACTCCCGGTTGAGTTTTTAGATGGTGAACCTGTTAATGTAGTTTTTCCTGAATGGGTTGAGCTGGAAGTTGTTTCTACTCCACCAAGTATTAGTAGTCTTACAGATGAAGTTTATAAACCGGCAACATTATCAAACGGGATGCAAATACAGGTACCCCAGTTTATTAAAGTTGGAGATGTTGTTAAAGTAAGTGTATCTACAAAAAAGTATTTGGAGCGATCAAAAAAATAAAGTTTTAGGAAGGATTTAAATGGATACAAGAAAAGCCATTTTAAGCTATCAATATTCTGAAAGGATGAAGTCAGGACTTATTATTGGCACTCAATTACTTGAACAATTAAGTTCATTGAAGAGTGAGGAAGAATTATCAGGCGCTAAAAAGGTATTGGTATGGTATATTGAAGGCTTAATAAGGGAGCTTAGAATTGCAGAAAACGTTTTAGGACCAGGTGAATATGGTAATCTTGAAAGGAAATTGATGGAATTGATAGGAAGGATACAGATGTCGCAATTTGAGGAAGCTTACCGATCTTTTTCGGAATCGTTGTCCCTTGTAACCACATCTTGTCAAAGCTCTATGACCTATTTGATAGAAAAAAAATTGGTTTAAAGGATTAGTAATTTCGAATGAAAAAAGAGATCTTAGCAGAAGTTTTCCCGCCTACATCAAAAATGAGGCAGTCGTTAGATAGGAATTCGTAGCTTCTTGAAAAAACATAATAAGAATTGGAGGTAAGATTATGCCTGAAAGATCAAACGAAATTTTTGAATTAAGAGGGCCAAGGCCAAAGACTATTGCATATATTATCATTGCAATAATTATTCTATTCTTTTTATGGGGTTCATTTGTAATCGTTCCAGCAGGTCATAGAGGAGTGGTATTGTGGTGGGGAAGTGTTGAGAAAAGGGTAATGGGAGAGGGACTTAATTTTAAAGTTCCAATTGCAGAAAGGGTAATAAAGGTTGATGTAAGGGTCCAGCCTCATCCTTTTAAAGAGATAGACGCTGCTTCAAAAGAGTATCAGATTGTTAAGCTTACGGGTATGATGAACTTTCATATTGATCCTTCCTATGTCAATATCCTATACCAAAAGGTTGGCCTTGACTTTGCGAATAAGGTAATCGATCCTGCTTTCAATGATTTTGTTAAAGAGGTTGTTCCAAACTATCCTATAACAGAGATCCTTCCAAAGAGGGAAGAGATCAGGAAAAGGGCAATGAAAAAGTTAGGAGAGAATCTTGCGCGTTATCATATCATTGTCGATGATATATATATTTCGAATATCCGTTTCTCTCCTGAATATGAAAAAGCTATAGAGGCTAAACAGGTAGCACAACAACAAGTCGAAACACAGAGACAGATATTGGCTCAGCGGGAAATTGAAGCCCAGCAAAAGGTTGCTACCGCTCGGGGAGAGGCTGAGGCTATAATTGTTGTAGCACAGGGGCAGGCCAAGGCAAATGAACTGCTCTCACGTTCTATAAGCCCGATACTTGTTCAGTATAAAAGTATTGAGAAATGGAATGGAATATTACCTCAGGTTTCAGGGAGCGCGATCCCATTTATAGATTTAGGAAGGATGGAGGGCGCGGGAAAGAAATAAAAATGTTTTGATTGGAAGTATAGAAGAGGAGTTATTTATTTGAGTACTCTTCAGATCTCGGGATAAATTTTATTTGACAATTTTTTAAAATTAAGATAATTTTATTATATGAAATTTAATCGACTACTCTTAGTGCTTCTTATAATAAATCTTTTCTGGCTAATAAAAAATCCTACCTTGGTCTTTGGAAAAGAAAATAGAATACCATCTCAATTGATGGCATATGTTGGAAAATCCTTCATTGGATTGGGAGACCCAAACTTTCTTTCTTATGAAAAAGAGCTAAAACAGTACCTTGTTAATCGCGTCAATAAAAAATTCGGTTTAAATTTGAGTCTCTTTCAATATTCAGGATTTGACCTACTTGAAATAGAATCTCTCCTTAAATGCAAAAAATCCAATGAACTTTCTGATACATTCCTAAAGATGTTTCCAAAGGGTAAATAAAAAGTCTATTTTTTCTGAAACTCAGCCTTTAGCTTGGCAATAGCCTCATCTTCACGTTTTATGTCTTCCAGTGTCTTTGGTTTCAATTTTTCAGGCATTGGCTCAATTCCATACTTCCATTTTAGAAATTGTGAGCCTGTCTGTGGAAATAAGGCGTAAATGAGCACATCATATATGTCGCGAGCCAATCCTTTTGATTCCTCCTTCACTTTCTCAAGCTCAGGTTCAATGATATCAGCTGGACGACATGTAATTGGTTCTTTACCCTTTTTATATCCTCTCAGGACGAGCTTTTTAATCTCATCTGAAATAGGTACAGGTGGTCTACCATATAGACCGAAAACATAATCCTGTGTTTCTTTCGAGACCATTTTATATCGTCCAAAAAGTACATTTAATACAGCCTGAACTCCTACAATTTGAGATGTTGGGGTAACAAGTGGAGGATAACCGAGGTCTTTTCTTGTATTTGGCAACTCTGCATGAACCTCAGGAAGCTTATGGATTGCATTCTGTTGTTTAAGTTGACTCACCATGTTTGAGATCATTCCGCCAGGTATTTGATGTTTGAGCACACCAGTATCGATTACAGACATTTTTGTGGTATCAAGAAAATCTCTGTACTTTGGGGCTATCGATTCTAAATATTCACCAATTTTTAGGAGTCTCGAAAGATCAAGGCCAGGGTCCCACGGAGTTCCTAATAATGCAACTAATATGGGTTCAACTGCTGGTTGAGAAGATCTTAAGGCAAATGGGGCAATAGCCGTGTCAATCACATCTACACCAGCCTCTATTGCTTTAAGGTAGCTCATTGCCCCCATTCCACTTGTATAATGCGTATGAAGTTGAATAGGGATTTTTACCGTCTTCTTAAGGCCTTTGATAAGCTCATAGGCATCATAAGGAGAGATCAAAGCTGCCATATCTTTAATGCATAAAGAATCTGCTCCCATATCTTCGATAATCTTTGCCTTCTGAAGATAATAGTTGAGATTATATATAGGACCTCCCATTCTTGTTTCTGTAAGTGAATAACAGATTGATCCCTGGATATGTTTCCCACATCTTTTAATAACCTTAAATGCGGTTTCAAAATTTCTCTCATCATTAACTGCATCAAAGACCCTGAATATATCTATACCAACCTCAGCTGCCTTTTCGACAAAGGCCTCCACTACATCATCTGCATAATGGCGGTAGCCAACAAGGTTTTGTCCCCGTAGAAGCATTTGAAATGGCGTTTTTGGCATATGTTTCTTTAAAATCCTCACCCGTTCCCAAGGATCTTCTCCTAAGAATCTATGGCAGACATCAAAGGTTGCGCCCCCCCATACTTCTACTGAATGAAAACCCACCTGGTCCAACTCCTCTGCGATAGGAACCATATCTTCAGTCCTCAATCTTGTGGCTAATATTGACTGATGACCATCCCGAAAAGTTGTATCTGTAATCTTTATCGGTTTTTTTTCAATCTTCTCCAAGCCTTCCATTTATGTTGTCCCCCTTTAAAATTTAATAATATATAAACATCTTGCAACTAATTACTCAAATCTGTTAACATAAAAAAATGAATTTTTCAATTTTAAGGGAACTGTTTTTTGGACATGGAGTAAAAAATTTCAGTTTTTTTCTTGACAAAAAAAATTTTTTTTATATATTTAATTTCTTAATTCAAAGGAGAATATGATGTTAACTATAAAGATAGAGGAAATCCCTGAGGAAGGATTAAATCTGGAATGGGTTGAGGAGAGAGATTCTATCTCTTCTTACCTAAAAAACTTCTCAAACATTGACTTTGATTTTGAGACACCTCTTTTCTCAAATGTAAGGGTAAAAAAGGCAGGTAAATCTATTTTGATAAAGGGAGGTGTAAAGACGACACTAAGGCTACAATGCGGAAGGTGTTTGAAAGAATTCTTATATCCTATAACAACAAATTTTGATCTCACATTCTTTTCAATAAAGGATTTCAATTTTCCTGAAGAGGTTGAGCTGAGCGAAGAGGATATGGAGATGAATTTTTACGAAGGTAGTGAGATACATCTTTCCGAAATAGCTTTTGAACAGGTATTTCTTGAAATCCCTTATCAACCACTTTGCGACAAAGATTGTAAAGGGCTCTGTACCTTTTGTGGACAGGATCTTAATGTCTCACCGTGTGATTGTATTAAAGAAGAGGTTTCAAATAGCTTCAGTATATTAAGAAAATTGATTAAATCATAAATAGAAAGGAAATATTGATGGGAGTACCAAAAAGAAGACATTCACCCTCAAGAAGGGATAAAAGAAGGACACATGATAAGATTACTTCACCAACGATATCTCTTTGCCCCCAATGCCGCGAACCTTTACTGCCTCATCATATTTGTCCACATTGTGGAAGTTATAAAGGGAAAGAGATCATAAAAGTAGAAGAGTAATGGAGGAGTAAGGTAAAGGACTATGAAGATTGCAGTGGATGCAATGGGTGGTGACTTTGCCCCACAAAGTACAGTTGAAGGTTCATTTTTAGCAGCTAAGAATTTCGGACTAAAGGTTGTGCTTGTGGGGGATGAGGACCAGATAAGCAAAGAGCTTGCAAAATATCCAACCTCAAAGCTTTCTATATACATTCATCATGCACCTCACGTAGTCTCTATGCATGAATCCCCATCTTCTGTTATTCGTAAGATGAGAGATTCGTCTATTAAGGTTGCACTTGAGTTAGCCAAAGAGGGACAAGTAAATGGTGTTGTATCAGCCGGAAATTCAGGGGCTGCTATGGCCCTTGCAATGTTTATATTTAAAAAGATAGAGGGTATTGAGAGACCTGCAATTGCAACAATTCACCCATCTCTTAAAGGATCAACCGTTCTTATTGATTCAGGCGGGAATGTCGATTGTAAGCCCCAACATTTGGTCCAATTCGCCATTATGGGTAGGGCCTATGCAAAATATATGCTTGGAATCCAGGAGCCAAGGATAGGGATTTTGAGTAACGGGGAGGAAGAGAGCAAGGGTAATGAACTTACTCGAGAAGTACATGAGATTTTGTCATCAACGAATCTAAATTATATAGGATATGTGGAAGGTCGAGATCTTAATAGTGGACGTGTAGATGTTATTGTATGTGATGGATTTGTTGGAAATATTGCCCTAAAGATTTGCGAAGGGCTTTGGGAGACAATACATGGATTTCTTAAATGGGAAGCCCAAGATAATATAAGGGCAAGGGTTGCCTACTTTCTTATGAAAAGGGTGATAAGACGATTAGAGAAAAAACTTGATTATACAGAGTATGGAGGGGCCCCTCTTATAGGAATAAATGGTAACTGTGTTATAAGTCATGGTGCGTCAAATGCAAAGGCAATTATGAATGCAATAGTATTGGCATCAAATCTTGCAAAAAGTAGATTAAATGAGCATATATTACAAGAGCTTGAGGAACAGAAAGATTTTCTTCGAGTAGGTCAAAGAAGATTTGAAAAGACAGATGAATCGAAGGCAATTTAATTAATAAAGTAAAGGAGGATCTCTTTTGGACTACTTCTTAACACCTGATCAGAAGATGATTCAAGATTTAGCACGGAGAATCGCTCAAGAGAAGATGCTACCTGTTAGGGCAGAGCTTGATGAAAAAGAAGAATTTCCGTGGGAGATAGTGAAGGTGAGTGCAGACGCAGGTCTTATGGGTGTCTCAATTCCAGAAGAGTTTGGAGGTTTTGGTGGAGGGGTCTTAGAGTATTGCCTTGTGGCAGAGGAGTTAAGCCGTGTATGTCTTGGCATTGCCACTTCT
>JBBIOI010000026.1:0-32692 GCA_037443425.1 Deltaproteobacteria bacterium | reverse complement strand
AGGTCATTAACGCTTGAAGAGAGAAAGAAGATTCCTGGCCTTTCGCCATTACGTGCAGATGTTATTCTAACAGGGGGAACAATTCTCTACCTCACTATGGAAAAGTTAAAATGTAAATCCATAATGGTAAGTTGCCATGGAGTTAGATATGGCGTCTTATATGAGAGGTTATTTAAGGGATTAATCAATACTACTAATCTATAAAAAGTATCCACTCAAAGGCTTTTTCACCCTACCTCCATAATCTGGGAAGATCTTTAAATAGTTTCAGAGATTTCACGAGGAAAATAAATTGACAACTTAATCTTAAAAAGGTAATTATTTATAAACATTTCAGTAAAAGGGGCTAATATGAAAAAGATAATTGTTGGTGTCTCTGGTGCATCAGGTGTAATTTATGGAATCAGGTTGCTTGAAACCCTCTCAAAACTTGGGATTGAAACACATCTTATAATGACCAAGGCTGCTTTAAAAAATCTAAAGATTGAAACAGATTTTACAAAGAAGGAAATAGAATCAAAGGCATCCCATGTATATGATATCGAAGACATTGGTGCACCAATTGCCAGCGGCTCATTCAAGATTGATGGAATGGTAATTGCCCCATGCTCGATTAAAACACTATCTGCAATTGCAAATTCTTATAGCGAAAATCTTCTTGTGCGGGCAGCAGATGTCATTTTAAAAGAAAGACGAAGACTTATTCTGCTTGTAAGGGAAACACCTCTCCATGCAGGCCACCTTGAACTTATGGTTAAAGTGACTCAGATGGGAGGGATTATTATGCCACCAGTGCCTGCATTCTATCATCTACCAAAAACCATAGATGATTTGATTAATCAGACAGTTGGTAAGGTCCTTGACCTTCTTGAAATAGACCACAGCCTTTTCAAACGCTGGGGAAGCTTGAAACTGAACGATGAGATCAGGACAAAAGGGGTTAAGGTTTAAGATTCGCGGTAAACTTTGCTCTGGATTAAATGAAGGGAAAAATTTCACTCAAATTCCCTTGGTAAGATCCCAGTTTATTAATAAACTTGGCATAGATCCATATCCAGGCACATTAAATCTTGAGATCTCAGATGAAAAAGATATCGAAAATTATAAAATTTTAAAAACTACTGAACCTATAGAAATAATACCAGAAGATCCTTCATTCTGTCGTGGCAGATGTTATCCGGTCTTAATCAATAATCTTATAAAAGGAGCGATAGTCATCCCGTCAGTAGAAGGTTATCCTGAAAATAAGATGGAAATAATTGCTCAAGTTAACCTTCGAGAGACATTTCATCTAAAAGAAGGGGATTTTCTCGAGATAGAGGTAATTTAGGTTTCTTTTCCCCAATAAAGTAATCTTCTTATTCTCTCTAATAGGACTGGCCGTAACTCAGGCCTTTTAATTTGGGTAACTTCACTCCAATCTCTCCAATCTCCTAAAAGTTCGTGGAAAAGATTTGCACATGCCCTCTGGTAAAAAACCTTTGAAGAGGGATTGACAGATTGAGCACATATTTTGAGTTCCCCTAAAAGTCTATCCCTATCTTCCTCATCTTCGGTATGAAACATAAGGACTTTGGATGATCTTGAAGGCTGGCTTGAACCAAATTTACCTTTTACAAAATGGTCCTTTAAAAAATTTTCTTCATATAATTTTAAAACTTCAAGGCACTCTTCTTTGCTATTCAATACAGCTATAACCTTCCAGCAGTTATATGCCTCTTTAAGCTCGATATATTCTTTTTCTTCCTGTAATTGTCTATAAAGATTAGTTAAACATGGAAGGCATCTTCCATATATATTTCTTTTCGTTACCCTTAGCCTTGGGTCACTTTCAAAACTAACCCAATTCTCCCGAGAGTCTCTCCATACCCTTTTATCAATGTATATCCTTTTCATTATGAAAGATTTTATAACCCCTCATGATATATTTTTATTCATGAATCTCTTTCTCATTGAGAGAAGGGAGTTTACAATTTTAAAGAAACTTCTTATAATGAGCATTAAAATAATAACACAGGAGAAATTGATATGGAATATCGTAAGCTTGGAAATTCAGGATTAAAAGTTTCAGAGTTGGGTCTTGGTGCAAATAATTTTGGCTGGTGGATAGATGAAAAGAGATCCTTTGAAGTGATTTATCATGCTATTGATAAGGGTATAAATTTTATTGACACAGCAGATATGTACGACAGAGGGACCTCCGAAGAAATCATTGGTAAAGCCTTAAAGGGTAAAAGGCACAATATAATAATTGCAACAAAGTTCTCTTCAAGGATGGGCGATGGGCCAAATGATCAGGGTGGTTCAAGATACTACATCATGAAGGCTGTTGAGGCAAGCCTGAGGCGTCTTCAAACCGACTATATTGATCTATATCAGATGCATAATCCAGATCCTGAAACACCTATTGAAGAGACATTACGTGCCTTGGACGATTTAATCAAGACTGGGAAGGTTCGTTATATTGGATGCTCAAATTTTTCTGCATGGCAGCTATCAGATGCCCTCTGGACATCTCGGATTAATAATCTGAATTCTTTTATCACTATCCAGACCAAATATAATCTCTTAGAAAGACAGATCGAGCAAGAACTCGTCCCGTGTTGTAAAGCTCATGGAATCGGTATCATCCCGTGGGGGCCTCTTGCAGGAGGTTTCTTAACAGGCAAATATAGACCCAGTGAAGAACCCCAAAAAACATCTCAAAGTAAGATGCCTCCAAAGGCCTTTCTACATTTATACAGGAATAATATCTCTGAAAGGAACTGGGAAAGACTTAGCCAATTTGAATCATTCTGTAAAGCAAGAGGACACAGGCTTTCAGAACTTGCCATAGCCTGGCTTCTCTCTCATCCCTGGATAAGTTCGGTAATCGCTGGAGCGACATCTGCAAGTCAGATAGATGAAAATATCAAGGCAACAAACTGGAGGCTAACAAAAGAAGAGATAACTCAAATTGAACAGATCTAAAAAATGAAGAGTCCTAAAAAATTTATCCTTTTAACTCCAATTATATTATTTATCGTTTTTCTCCCTTTTATAATACCATCCCAGAATATAAAACACGAAAGGATCACTATTAAGGGATTTGATGGAAACCCCTTATCCATTGATAGCAAAATACCCTACAGCCCTAAAAAGACATGCGGAGGCTGTCACAATTATGATCAAATCACAAAGGGATATCATTTCCAGCAAGGTAGGACAGACGAAACAGGAAAGATTTCTATAAGTGATACATTTGATTCCAAATATCCATGGAATCTCTCCTCAGGAATGTATGGAAAACATATGCCTATATACTTTGATTTGAGCCAGTTAGCAAAAAAGGGTAATAAGAGCCTTTCTGAAATAGATAAATCATCCTTTTTTTATGTAGAAAACTGTGGCTCCTGTCACCCTGGAGGAGGATGGGGAGAATATGACCGAAAAGGAAATCTCTATTATGATGAAGAAAGTGGACGATTTGGATATGAAATATCTGGCGACTCTCCAGAACTCGATGGAGATTATAGTTCATTTAGTATGGGGGATCCAAATTACGGAGCCCCTTGGAATCAAAGTGGAGTAAGTGAGGCAGACTGTCTGATCTGTCATCTGAAGGGATATAAATGGATTGATAGGTCAACTGCTATGAAGAGTAGATTATTTAAATATGGCCCAACAATCGGGGCTGGGTGGGCCAATATAAAATTCTCTCAAGACGCATCTGGAAATCAAAGGGCACAAGAGATTGATATAGACTACATAAAGAAAGATACTTCGAGTTTTGAAGATCTTCATCTCAATATCATTAGAAATCCTCCTGACGATAATTGTCTATTCTGTCACGGAATCTCTGGCAGGAAAAAAAGGGGTTTTAGATGGGACCATGAAACAGATGTCCATAAATCCAAGGGCCTCGAATGTATATACTGTCACAGAAGTGATAAGGAACATAATTTTGCAAAAGGAGATAGTCTAAATCAGACAGTTAGAGATGATCTCGATAATACCATGAATAGCTGTGAAGACTGCCATCTTAGAAAAAAGGATAGGAAGGCACCTCGCTATAGACATCCTTTCTCGCCAAGGCATATGAAGATAATTGCCTGTCAAACCTGCCATATCCCCTACCTATGGGAACAGGCCGAGTTGGTATATGACCACTCTTCTGGAGAAACATCCATTTACGAGACCATAAGATTCCTCTCAAATGATCCCCTTGATCCTAAAAAATCCCTTTCCGAGATAAATCCAAATATCTGGTATCCATCCCTTAAAATTTATAAAGGAAAGATTATCCCTGTAAATTCTATTATTTCGATATTCTGGGGGGATCTTGATGAAAATACAAATGTTATAAGGCCGATACCTCTCTGGAAGATTCGAAATTTAAAAAAACCCTTGATCAAAGATGAAAATGAAGATGGTATTCCGGAGATAAACACGACTGAAGAGATTAAATCATTTCTTAAGGTTTTAAAAAAGAGTAAAGATATTTTTGGAAATCCTGTAGCTATCCAGCCTGTTTTAGTAAAAGGAGAATATCTTTATCGTTTAGGCAAGAAAGGAGAGTTAGAAAGGATCAAACATGAACAGGCAAGACTTATTGAATTATCAATAAGCCACAATGTTGTCTCAGGCAAAAATGTTATCGGGTCACGCGGTTGTAAGGATTGTCACTCAAAAAATTCAACCTTCTTTCTAAGAAAGATCCTTATTGACCCATATGATGAAAAAGGGAGGCCTGTTTATATAGAAGCCTGGGAGCGACTTGGTATAAGTAAAGAAAAATTGGGAAGGCTCCTTTTAGAGCAGTAAAAAATTTTACTCATTGAATCATTCAATTTAGATTTTATTTAAAATCTCTTGTTTTTGATAATTAGCCTTATCTCTTTTATAATTCTATAAAATAAATTGAGATCGCCCTTTGGTTTGTTTCACAAAAAAACTTTAGTGGAATGCCTTGTAACATTTAGGTGTTTGAAATAATAAATAGTTAAAGGCTCTATATAAAAAGCTCAGTTTAACTTTAAGTGAAAAAGGAGTAAAATAAAATATGAAAAAAGAATTCAAATTAAGAAAAAGACTTTTCATTCTCATAATAATAGTTATTTTTATGGGTATAGCATCTCAAGAAAAGGTTTATTCCCAATCAAAGCCAAAAAAGATAATTGAGATTGAAAATATATTGCCAAAAAAAGTGGGTGATTATAGGGCAGAAGAAAAGGATGAGATTTACAACCGTAAAACAACATTTCAATATATGGATGGTGCTGCAGAACTGTACCTCTCTTATGCATTCAGTTATCTACTTGTTCGGCGTTACAACAAACCAGACCATCCTTCTATCACAGTTGAATTATTCGATATGGGCCTTTCTCAGGATGCATTTGGAATATTCTCATATCAGACCGAAGACGAGGAGGTTAATGTTGGTCAGGGATCAGATTATGGGGGTGGATTATTGAGGTTCTGGAAAGGAAATTATTTCATTAATGTATATGCTGAAAAAGATAGCCCTGAAATTAAAAAAGATATTTTAAACATTGGTGAAACTATATCGAAAAGGATTAACAGAAGCGGACAAAAACCAGTGCTGATAAATTTTATCCCAGAGGATGGACTTTCGAGGAGATCGATCCGGTATTTCCATCTCCATCCTATTCTTAATCATCACTACTTTATATCACATGAAAATATCCTAAATTTAAACTCAAAAACGAACGCAATCCTTGCTGATTATCTATTTTCTGATTCTAAGGATAAAATCTATCTACTTTTAATTCAGTATCCTGATGAAAGGCAGGCAAAAAAGGCATTTAGCAGTTTTTTAAAGGCATATATGCCAGAGGTCTCCTCGCCCGATAAAACAATAAAAACAGAAAATGGAAAATTCACTTCCGCAAAAAATTACAAAAATTATATTATCATTTCATTTGACTCTCCGGGCAAAGAGAAGGCAGAAGGTTTAATAGAAATAGTGGTTAATAGACTAAAGACACAAGGTGTGAAACAAACAAATAGATTATGATTAAAAATAAAATCATAACGAGAAGGGATCTCTTACGTAAAACAGCCTTTGGCGCATTGACAATGACCATCTTTCCCAACTTAATTGGAGAGGCAAAAGAGAAGAGGCCTCGAGTTATCCTTGTTCGGGATGAGAATGTAATCGATAAAAAAGGTCAAATCAACGAAAACATTATCCATCAGATGCTTGATGAAGGTGTTTGTAAGCTTTTGGATGAAAAAGACCCCAAAAAGGCCTGGAAGTGCTTGATAAAACCCTCTGATATTGTAGGAATTAAGAGTAATGTATGGCCATATCTACCCACACCCATTGAACTTGAAAATGCCATAGTAAAAAGGCTCCTGGATATAGGTGTGTCTAAAAAGAATATATCGGTTGATGATCGTGGTGTTCTTGAAAATCCTGTTTTTAAATCATCAACAGCTTTGATTAATGTGAGACCTTTAAGGACACATCACTGGTCTGGCATTGGTGGTTGTATTAAAAATTATATAATGTTTGTTAAAAATCCATGGCTTTATCATCCGGATTCTTGTGCGAATTTAGCTAGTATATGGAATAAACCAATCATAAAAGGTAAAACACGTTTAAATATACTATGTCTTATCCAGACACAATTTTATAATAAAGGCCCGCACCATTTCGACCGCAGATTCGTCTCAGATTATAAAGGACTTCTCATTGGCAATGACCCTGTAGCACTCGATGCATTGGGGGCCCGTCTGCTTCAACTTCAACGTATTGCCTATTTTGGAGAAGATAGGCCATTGGATACTACACCAAAACATATATATGTGGCAGATGAAAAGTATAAGCTTGGTATAAGTGATTTAAGCAGAATCGAAATTGTAAGAATTGGCTTTTCAGATGGTTCGTTGATTTAAATAATTGGATTCCCTTTTTCTTCGATACCCTTTTTCTCATCAACACGCCACAAAATAGTCATTCCCACAAGGAAGAAGAAAAGTACAGAGAGTATCCCAGATTGAACACTTCCTGTTAGTTCAATTAAGATCCCATAAATAAGTGGGCCAAATACCGAAGCAAATTTCCCAGAGACACCATAAAATGCAAAAAACTCTGCACTATTGGCTTCTGGAGTAAAAATTCCCTGAAGTGAGCGGGAGGTAGCCTGACTCCCACCAAGGACTATACCTGTAAGCACACCCAGTATCCAGTATTCTGTCTTCGGATCCAAGAAGATCCCTAATCGAAATGCCCAAACAACTATGAGAGACCATATGAACAAAGATATCATGATTGTCTTTTTATTACCTATGGCATCGGCTAAGAAACCAAAAACGAGGGAACCGAAAAAGGCAATTCCCTGAACCATAAGAAAGAATAGGATAATCTCACTAGTCTCCATTTTGAGCACTTGGGCACCAAAGATCGAGGCCATTACTATCACGGTCTCAATCCCTTCATTATAAATCAGATAAGCAATCAGAAACTTTGTCAGTTCCTTGAATGTCCGGAGTCGTCCAAAGGTATGGCGGAGGCGAATATAACCTTTTCTAAAATAACTCTCGCCTGGGAAGATAGCAACCTTTACTCCCCTCTCTTTTAGAAAAAGAAATGTTGGAATAGAAAAGATAAACCACCATATGGAAACCGAAAGAAAACAGTCCTGAACAGTAAAAGTCCCTTTTTGAAACCCAAGCATCTCAGGATACTTTAACATTATTAGATTAATGGCCAAAAGTGCTCCACCACCTATATACCCGAGTGCCCAGCCAAGGCCTGATATCTTTCCAATATTCTGATCTGTTGAGATCTCTGTAAGGAAACTATTGTAATAGACATTGCCTCCTGCAAATCCAATATTGGCAATGATAAAAAAGATTGCCCCTCGCAAGTAATTCCCTTCTTGCACAAAATAAAGTAGACCTGTAAAAAGAATTGAAATATAGGAGAAGATTATGAGAAACAATTTCTTTGAAGCCGAGGCATCTGCTACAGCCCCTAAAAAAGGAGATAGAATAGCGAATATAAACATACTCAGTGATAATGTAAAGGTGAAGAACGAGGCCCCATGGAGGTGAAATCCTAAGACCTCAACCCCTTTTTCTCCTCCAGCTACAACAGTAGCGAAGTAATGATTGAAGATTACAGCGAGGATGGTTGTAGCAAAGGCTGAGTTTGCAAAATCATACATCGCCCATCCAAAGATTTCACTTTTTTTGGGTTCCATCTACTAAAGTTTTTAATAAGATCTTATCAGAGCTATATTGTTCTTATTTCTTGCCTCATGAAAATAAAATAACAGACTCCAAAACACAGGAAGGTTATGGCTATAATTGATATAATATGAGGGGTCACAATAAACAGGCTTTGAAGAAGAGGAAGTGGGTTCTGGAAGCGAGAAAGTGATAGCCTCTCCATTGGACCCATTAAGATCAATGATCTCGTGGTCTTTCTCATCGGATCAAGGATTGTTGTTGTTGCCTCACTATAAAGAGTCATTGGAGAGAACAATGAAGTAATCCTCTGGATTCTTTCATGTCTTATAAGCATCTCTGCATCAACCTGTGCACTACTTTGGCTTATAGGGGCTATTGCATCAGCTAAAAAACCTGCACCCAGTCCAACAAAGAATGAGAAGAATATCCAGACCGCAAGTGAAGCAAGTGCTGAGGTTGCAGTGCTACGGAATATTACAGAAAACAGGATTGATATACCTAACCAGAATGCTATATATAAAATACTGATGATAAGGTAAATGATTAGACGCCATGCCTCTTCAGGTCCTGGTACAACACCTATTAAGCGTATCCCGAGTCCTGAAATAAGTAAAACAATGGCAAGGAGGACAATTGAAATTACTACGACTCCTGCGAGAAATTTTGCATTTATAATTGAATCTCGATATATTGGCTGTGATACAATCTTGCTTAACGTTCTTGAAATCCTTTCTCTATTTATCGAATCAAACCCAAGTATAATTCCTATAAGGGGACCAAAAAATGCAATAAACTGAACGAATGAAAAGAGTTTCCCAGTCGAAGTAAATAGAAATAAAAAGATCATTGTAGGTTTGGCCATTCCTTTCAATTCCTCTTGAATACTCATACCAACCATGGCCGTAATAATGACACCCACCATTATAATAAGGGCAGAAAGGAGTAAAAATCGAGTACTGCTAAAATGATCCTCAAGCTCTTTTCTGAATATTGTGATAATACCGTGCAATTTAGGCCTCCTTAAAGTATTTCATATAAATCTCTTCGAGCGTATAATGTTCCTTATCAATGCCAAGTTTCTTTTTGGCAAGCTCTTCTATCGGACCAACGGCAACGAGATTTCCTTTTATCATGATGCCAACCCGATCAGATATCCTTTGGACCTGATCAAGTAGATGTGATGAAAAGAAGATTGTTATATTTTTATCTTTACTTAGTGAGCGAATCATATCAAGCATCCAGTTTGTCCCATCAGGATCTAACCCTATTGTTGGTTCATCAAGAAAAAGAATTTTTGGTTCCTTAATCATTACCTCTGCAATACCCAGTCTCTGTCGCATTCCCTTAGAATATGTACCCACCTTCTTTTCAGCATCATTTGAGAGGCCCACCTCTTTTAACCAGATATCTATCCTTTCTGAAGCTATATTATCCGGTATCTTATTCAATCGAGCAACATACTGAAGGTTTTGCCTCGCATTCATATCATCATAAAAACCCACGTTTTCAGGGAGGTAACCCACTTTCTCTTTAATGCGTAGAGGCTCACGATTAGGATCATAACCAAGCACTCGAACATAACCTGATGTTGGCTCTGTAAGACCAAGAAACATCAGTAGGGTAGTAGTCTTCCCAGCCCCGTTTGGACCGAGGAATCCAAATATCTCTCCCTCGAATATTTTTAAATTGAGGTTATTAACTGCATATTGATCGCCATACTTCTTTGTTAATCCCTCGGTTTCAATTACAATCTGATCCTTCATCTTAACGTCTCCCCAGCCAGATGAATAATCCACTTAAACCAGCTATAACTGCAACAATTACACCCACTCCAATCCAGCCCCAAGCAGTTGAGGCCTTAACAGTAACTCTCATCTCGATGGTCTTCTCTGATTTTTCACCATTTACCACACAACCCACTGAGTAATCCCCAACAAGTGCTTGCGGAGCGGGCTTTATTGTGACTTCTATCTGTTTCAATGCACCTGGTTCAAGGACTTCAATCTTTTCTGGTTTGAATGTAACCTCCCAGTTTTCCGGTTTAAAAGATGAAAAAGTTATATTTCTGTTCACTGCAGATCCTGTATTTTTAACAAAGAGTGAAAAATTTGCTGGTTTACCTGGATATGCCTCTAATGAAAGTATGCCTGTAGGAGTTCCAGCATCCAGTTTATATATGCCTGTAAGTACAACTGTCAATTTTGCCTCAGCCCTTGCCTCTCCAGAACTTACCCTTACATTTATTGGATATTCACCTGCCTTTGCAAGGGGGGATGGTTTAACAGCTACTGCTACGGTTTGACTCTGCCTCTCTTTAAGCCTTAGACTTGAAATATATTTGTCTTCATATGCAGGTTTAAAATTAATCTCCCATCCTTCTGGTCCTTGAGCTATTAGATCAAAAACTGCATCTTTATCAAGTTTACTTTCAACTTCCATAGAAAATTCAAACTTTGCATCAGATGGTCCTCTTAAAACAGGATATGAGGTTGTTAACTTAACACCTTTTGGCTCTTTTGCCTCCTTTTCTTTAGCCTTTACAATTACTACAATCGGTTGCTGCATCTTAAACTTACCATCAGGGGTCTGTGCCTTTATCTCAAATTTATATTCTCCAGGTTTTACATTTTTATCTGGTTCTGCCTCAAATGTGATGCTTTTATCCCTGCCCGATGGAACATGAACGCCTTTTACTTCGAATTTATAAGTCTTAAGCTTAACATTCCATCCTTTTGGTTTTGTGGCAACCCAAACATCAACAATCTCTTCTGACTTTCCTTTATTATAGAAATTTATATCCATACTAACATTTTCTCCTACTAAAACCTCTACACCTGGATACTCTGCAGCCATCTCGATTAAACGATCGGGTTTTTTCTCAGACTCTTCTTTCTTTTCCTGTGCAGAAACAAGGGAATATAGCCCGAAAAAGACAAGCAAGATACTTAAAAAAATTATACCAGATTTCCTCTTATTTTTAATCACCAGCATAAAATTACCTCCTAAATTACTTCTCTTTTTTTGGGAAATTTCGCCTTTTAATTTAATCACTCTTTTAATTTCTGTCAAGCAAAATTATTGAGACCTCTGAAAAACTATTTAAAAATCCTTTCATAAATGGGGAGGTGGGGTGAAAAAGCCTTCGAGCGGATACCTTTTATAGATTAGCACTATTGATTAATCTCCTTAAAATAATTTGGTTTTTTCTAAAGCGATTGTTAGCAATTTAAACATTGAAAGCCCGCATTCGAAGGGTTTTGAACCCTACCTCCCCAGTCTTTCAAAGACTTTTTCAGGGGTCTCTTATTGAGATTTTTGAAAAAGTCCTTAAAAGATAACTCCACCTTACCTCCCCTTATTTTTAAGGGGAGGTAAGGTGGAGTTAACTACCAAACTAAGCAAGAAACCTATAAGATTGCCACACCTTCGGCTCGCAACGACTTCATTGGATTGCCACGCACTCTTTGGATGCTCGCAATGACTTTTTCAGAGGTCTCTCTTCAGTCTTTCAACTCAGGTGATTATAATTGGAAGCATTACACGAAAAATTGTTTTTCCACCTAACACTTCCATTTCCATCTTTCCCTTCATCATCTTAACGAGCCGAGTAGTTATATGTAATCCCCTTCCCCTTCCATTCCCAAGCAAGTATAAATCTTTATCAATATCAGAAATTTCTCCTGTATTAATAATTTCAGCCACTGCCCATTTCCCCTCTTTATATGACCTGATCATCAATTCTCCGCCCTCATCAGGAATGGCCTTTGATGCATTATTAAGTAAATTGTCTAAAACCCTATCAATCTGGATAGGTATACATTTAACCCAGAGCGGGCTCTCAAAGCTCTGTTGACGTAAGACTAAATTCTTTCTTCCCAGCTCTTTTAAGGCCTCCTCATTTATCATAAATCTTAATTTTAATCTTTCAGATAGATCTAAAACCTCTTCTTTACCTTCACCATGAAGGGTTAAAGCAAGCTCCTGTATTCGAGTAGTCTCCCGTAAAATGATCTCTAAGGCTTGATCCACTTTTTCTTTCTGCGAAGGATAGCCACCCTCTTTTAAAATCTTCTGAACCCTCTTTGTAAAACCGGCAGCAGCAATGGCAGGATTTTTAAAATCATGTAATATATCATCCATCTTCTCCATCCTCAATCCCTTCATTAATTCCATTCCTAAAAAGGTAAATATCTCAATCTGCTCGTCAGTAAATCCACGATGATGGGCCTGGGCATCAAAGGCCAAAAAGTAGTTTACCATACCTTCTACTTTAAGAGGTATATAAAGGATAGAGTGGATCTCCTTGATTTCAAGAAATCGTTTAAGATCCGGAGGTAAAAGATTACTCTCTTTCGGATTTGTAATAAGGATATAAGTTGGATAGATTTTCTCATTTTCAAATTCACCAAAAGGACCTGGTTGGTTTACAACAATATTTATATAAGGGATGTCAATTGAGAATATCTTTCCTATACCATGTTCCGTTTCAGGGTATCCAGCTTCCAGAACCACATGATGACGATCCTCTGTTACCGAAAATAGTGAGCACCTTTGAATCTTCATAATATCTGCCAGTTCAGGGATGACAAGGTTGAAGACATCCTTCATCTTTATGCCTTCTCTTCTCCCCAACTTAAAGAATATATGTTCCACAATTCTGTCTTTTGTAATATTAAGCTTCTGAAGATCAATTATTCGCTTTAAAGCGATCACATGGCTAACCCTTCTTGTAAGCAGTTCAGCTATCTTTGCCTCGATAGGGCTAAATTCCCTATCCTTCTCTTTGTAACAAATCTGAAGAACTCCTTTTATATCTAAATATTTTGATGAATATCTTGGAATTTGAATGGGTATTGCTAACATTGAATGGATACCCTGAGAAACCATTCTCTCCTTGTCCTGTTTATACTTCTCCTCTTCAAGTATATTAGATACAAAGTAGCTCTTCTTGGTTTTGATTACATCTCCTGCTATTGAGTCCTCAAGAGGAATCTCTTTTTCACGTTCCTCTTCAACATTTGGATATGATCCAAAAGATTCCATCTTTCCCCTTGTAGGATCATAAATCCTTAATGTTGCCATCTCTGCACCGAGAAACTCAACAATATTTCTTGCTACTATTTGAAGTATATCTCTCTCACTAAGGATGGGATCTATTTCGAGGATTGATTCTACCTGTGTGATTAAACGATCAATATATTGAAAAAGTATATCCACTTTTATGTATTCAACAATCTTTTTAATATTATCATTAGAAAGATTACATCCACTATCCCTTAAATCATTTATTAGAGATAAGATTTTCTCGTCAATTCTAATGCTGTCCATAAAAAATTAAAAAATTAATATGTAATTTAATTATATTATAGATTATTTTAATCGGGTGTCAATTTTATTTTTAAAGACCTCTGAAAAACTATTTAAAAATCTTTTCATTGTATAGAGGTGGGGTGAAAAACCATGGTCTTGTCTTAATTAACTTTCCGCAACGAGACTGTGTCATAATTCTACATAAGGAATGAAACCAATTGGGGCAAGGGACGAGCCCTTGCCCTACGCCTCGCTTTTCATAGTGAGAAACGGAGTCTTTAATTGCGAGGCGAAGCTGAAGCAATATTTAGAATTGTCATTCCGAGCGGAGCGAGGAATCTTTTAGATTGCCACGCCCTTCGGGCTCGCAATGACAATAATAAATAAAACTCGCAATGACTGATAAAAAAGCTATCTTTGAATCCTACCTCATCAATCTTTCAAGGACTTTTTCAGAAGTCTCTTAAACCCATTAATCTTCAAATTTCCTTATTATAATGGCACTATTCACCCCACCAAAGCCTGCTGAGATAGAAAGGGCAGTCCTTACATATTTTTCTCTGGCATGATTCGGCACATAGTCAAGATCACATTCCGGGTCAGGAAATTCATAATTAAGTGTTGGATGTATAATCCCTTTTTCAAGACTCATGATCACAGCAATCGCCTCTACTCCTCCAGCACCTCCCATCAGATGGCCTGTAATAGATTTTGTTGAGCTAATCGGTATCTGATAGGCATTCTTTCCAAACACCTTCTTAATTACCCTACTTTCAACTTTATCATTCAAAGGAGTGGATGTTCCATGTGGGTTTATATAATCTATCTCCTCTGGATGGATTCCTCCACCTTCAAGGGCGTCTTTAATTGCCTTTCCTAAGGCCTCTCCTTCTGGGTCAGGCTCAGTAAGATGATACGCATCAGCAGTCATACCAAACCCAATGACCTCACCATAAATATGTGCGCCTCTCTGTTTTGCATGTTCGAGGTCTTCAAAAATTAAAATACCTGCACCCTCTCCCATTACGAATCCGTCTCTTTCACGATCGAATGGTCTACATGCCTTCTTAGGGTCATCATTCCTTGTTGACATAGCCCTTAGAACATCGAATCCACCAAACACATATGGTGTAAGACACCCATCAGTCCCTCCAGTAACCATCACCTTTTCTACACCCAATTGAATTTGATAAAAACTATTAATCATCGCATGTGTTGCCGAGGCGCAGGCAGTGGATACTGCATAAGAAGTTCCCCTGATAGTAAAGTACTGTGCAACGTGTGATGTTATAGCACTCAGATAGATGTTTGGAAGGGCAAAAGGCGAAATTCCTTTTGGTCCCTTCGAGAGGAATCTTTCATGATAATATTCAAGTAGATCCATTGCCTCAACGCCAACCCCTAAGATGATCCCAATATGAAATGGATCTAATTCCTTTAATATATATTCCCCACCTGTTTTTTGCTCTTCTTCTTTCTCTATGGAAAACCCTGCATCTTTAAGTGCAAGCAACGAACCTACGATGGCAAACTGTGATGTCCTGCCTAAGTATTTTGAATGTTTTGTCCTTTCAACAAATTGATGAAGGTCAAATCCTTCGATCGGAGCTCCTATTTTACACCTGTATTGATTCATGTCCCTATTTGGAAATTCGATTCTTTTAAAAGAAGACCTGCCTTTTATAAGGCTATCCCAGTAGGCATCTTTACCAATACCAACTGGTGTAACAGGACCAACGCCTGTAATAACTACTCTTCTCTTATAATTCTTCAAGGAATCCTCCATTATAAATATAAATTAAGTTTCAATATTTTTATCGATTGTATCACTATTTGTCAAGTCATTTTTAATCTCATGACTCTTTTAAAAAGTCAAGTATTACACTGTTGACTTCTTCAGGCCTTTCCCACATTGGAATATGACCTGTTTTCGGAACCAAATAAAATCTTGATTGAGGTATAATTTTATGAAGCCTCTCTCCTACAGATACTGGGAGTATCTTATCCTGTTCCCCCCATATTAGTAGTGTTTTATGGGGAATAAATTGGATATCCTTCTTAAAATCCAAAGCCAATTTTGCATTCTTAAACGTTGAATAAAGAACCCATGTCGATCCCTTCAGCCTTGAAATCTCATATTGACGCTCCAGAACATCTTTGGTTATGAGTTTTTCATTGGAAACACAATCCATCAAAACCTTCTTTATGGTATCTCTATTCCTTATCGCAATGAAGAGATAAGAAATAAAAGGAATATCTTTGAAATTTTTAAGAACCCCTAACGAGTCACCTCTTAATTCATAAAGAACTTCAGGTGAGATGGAATTTATCAATATTAACCTGTCAACCATCTTCGGGTAAGATATAGCCATTGCCCATGCCAGTCCACCACCCATTGAGTTGCCAATCAATGTCGCATTTTCGATTCCCAATTCTCTCATAAAACCTCTGAAAAATGTTATATATGTTTCGGGTGTATACTCTATTCTTGGACGATCGGAAAACCCATGACCAATTAGGTCAAGGGCAAATACCCTATAGAAACGAGATAACTCTTCAATCTGTCTCTCCCAAACCCATATACCTGCTCCATAGCCATGTATTAAGATTAAGGGTTTACCTTTACCTTTTTTTACATAAAAAATATTTTGGCCTCTAACTTTGAGCGTCTCAGGTAAAAGCTTTGGATTCCAGACAATCCTTGCTGGTCTAATCAATCTCTTTTTATTTCTCCAAAGGAAAGGCGAAAGGAGAATGGATTTTATTAACCCAAAAGGGATCATTGGCTGGATCTTTTTCTCTTAAGTAATTCTTCAATCTTTTTTATCCCTTCTATAAACTTTTCAGCAGATACACCTGTCCCCTCAATGATCTTCTCCCCTACTATTTTTATTGGTAAACCGAGTGTCTCTGCCAGAGAAAGCCCTATTCTCGTTAGTAAACTCTCATTTATATTGAACCTTGGATCATCCATATTTCCATTTACACGGAACTTAAACTTAATCCTGTTTTCTCTGTCTTTCAGTCTTGATATAAGGATCTTTGCTGGAATATAAAAGATCGCTCCACCCTCATGTATCTTTAGATCAACAATCTCCATCTCTCCGGGTGCATCAATAAACCTATTCTTTAAAGAAATCTTCGTATCCATATTCATATAACCCTTTTCAATTTCTGCTGAAATCTTGCTTCTATAGTAGGGTTCAAATATCTTTATTTCAATATTACGAACCTTCAAATCTGCTTCTAAATCCATACTCTTTATATTAATCCAGCCTTTTGTTTCCAAACTCCCATCCATATTCTCCCCTTTAATCTTTGTCTGCAATGTTATCGGAGAATTTGTTGAAGCGAATGGGTAATGAATATTGTTTATACTTAAACTCAGTCCATCGAATCTTATCTTAGCCGGTGGGCCAATTGTCTTTTCATCTTCAAAATGGACTCTTCCATCTTCGACCTTTATGTTTTCAATATAAATACTAATAGGCTGTGGTCTTCCTTCCTTATCTCCTCTTTCTTCTTTTGTCCCAATATCGGGTAGAGGGAAAAATATCTTTCCCTGATCGGACCTGTAAATTATGAAATAAGGTTTGATAATTGAGATTCGATTTATCTTTATAGATTTTTTCAATAGAGAAAAGATATCTGGATAGATCATTATCTTCTCTATATCAAGGAAGATCTTTTTAAAATTTGGATTTTCATATCTAATCCCACCTACTGAAAGGTAAGTTGGCTTAAGCTTTATCCATTTTATAGTCAACCCTGGTCCAATGAGTTTCTGTATTTGTTCCTGAATCAATCTAACAGCAAAAAAGGAAAGTGTTAAATATGCTGAAACTAAAACAATCGCAACGATTCCGATTATGATTAACCATTTCTTCATAATTCACTCCATTATTGACCCATGAGAAATTTTTTCATATCAATTTCAAGGCTTAATAATTAATGAAACATCTTTGGCTTTCTCTTCATGGGTCTCCTCCAAATAACTCAGAATTGATTTTATAACCAGTTGAAGAAGAAATTGATTTGGTTGTAATCTATTCAATGGTTTTTCAATATCCATTGCTACAGCTAAAGAGACTCGAGCCTCTTCTTCCATCCCTATTTTTAAGAGAAAATATGCTGTCTCCTCAAGTCTTTTTTTATATATAAATCTCCTCTCTCCTGAAAATAACTCAAAGAGGGCCCTCTCATAAATACCCATAAATCTTTCTCTCCTTTGAGTTTCATTGAGAATAAGTCTTGAATCCTCGGCATTCAATACCTCATTAACATATGGGCGAATTAGATCCTCCTCTATAAACCAAGTTTTAAAAATATCTTTATTTAAAAGTTCCCTGTCTTTTCTTAAAAGAATATCATTCTGCTCAAACTCTCCCAGATTCAAATATGAGTAGATTAAAGGTTTATCAAAATCCTTTTTTATTCTTTCGATTTCTGGCTTAAATTGAGAAAAGTTTTTTAAATAATCCCCTTTCTTAATACTTAATTTATAAGCCTCCATTAAAAGAAAGGCCCCATAATGAGGATCTATCTCTATAACAGGGGTTGCGCTATCCTTTTTAATATCCTCAAGGAATTGGAGAAATTCCTTCTTTGAAAAATAATTTACCCCAATTTTAATTAATCCTTCATTATCATTTATCAAACCAAATATATAAATAGTTGGTTTTAGATGAGAAGGGATTTTAAGTATTAAAAATCTATCCCATAGAAAATCGTAATTATTAATAAAAGCCATTGGAGGCTCTGCTGGTAAGGGTTTAAATACTGGCTCTTGCTGTAATTGGACTTCTTCAAACAAAACCCCTTTACTCTTTAATCGGTAAAGTGAGCGTCGAATTGCCTTTTTTAATCTTTTGTCATCTGTCAATAAAAGCATCTTAGATAGTACTTGTGCTATTTTAGGATCCGAAATATTTGAAAGAAGTTCTATTAAACTCTCATCTCTTTCAGGATCTTTCCTCAATGAAGACTGGAGAAACTGAAGGATTTCATCCTCTGATCTCCCCTCCTTAATATACGAATTAACCTTATTAAAAATCATTTGAATTTCTTCCATTTCTTCCCCTCACATTAAAAATTAAAAGAGATGTCCGACTGTTAAAGACATAGTTATAAGAAGATTGACTAATAATGTATTTAAACATATCTTCTCAAGCCTATCCCTTTCGCGAAACCTTTCTTTCCATACATCTACGATATTGAGAGTAATTAATAGAATAGGTAAGGCTGATATAATCCATATCCATGGAGATTGTTTATAGAACATCGTAACCACCTTAATAAATGAAAGCCCTGTAAAAAGAGAGATACCTATATATAAATCTGCAGCCCTTTCTTTGCCAAAACGAACTACTATGGTCCTTTTTCCGATTGCTCTATCAGCCTCTTCATCAGGAAATTCATTGATCAATATTACGTTGAATATAGATAATCCAACAGGGATAGAAAGTGTTATGATATCCTTTGAAAAGAAGCCTGTGATGATAAAAAATCCTGATGCTATTGGAAGCCAACCATAACAAATTGCTATGAGAATCTCTCCAATCCCGCGGTGAGAGAACTTGAATGGTTTACTCGAATAAAAGTATCCTGAAAGAATACCTATTGCCCCGAGTAAAAATATTCTTGAGTCTCTTTTAAAAAAGAGATAGATATAAATTATGAGAATGAGTGCCCCTAATAGACATACATAACCTAATATGATTGGAACTGATCTTGGGACCTTTCCATTTATAAGGACTCTTGAGCCACCTGAAAATTTATTGAAGTCCTTATTTAATCTATCCCCCTCAAGGTCATTTGACTCTCCCAAATAATAGGTCATCTCCATAATTAACAAAACAGTAATAGTTGAAATTAAATAAAGCTCAATTGGACCCTTATAACCCGATTTTACTGCTAGGACAAATCCTAAAATCAATGGTAAAATCCCTACAGAAAGAAATGGAATCCTCGAAAGTCTCCAGATATAAAAAAGGTATTTTATATTTTGAAATCTCATTGATTCACGTTTATAAAGATTCATCCAAACTATCTTACCTCGTCACACCATTGTCTTACGTTCTGAAACATTCGTATCCAGGGTGATGCCTTGAGGCTTCTCTCTAAATGCCTTGGCATCCATGCCCATTGCCATTTGAGGAAGGTTCTTTCAGGATGGGGCATCATGGCAAGATGTCTCCCATCAGGACTACAAATACCAGTAATCCCGAATGGTGACCCATTTGGATTAAATGGATAACTATGAGATATCCTTGTGTCCGTTTCTCCATTGTCATCAACATAGACTAAACTGACAAGCCCTTTATATATTATTTCATCCAATAAGGTCTCATCAGGACAGTGAAGCCTTCCTTCACCATGAGCCACCCATATTCCAAGTATAGAACCAGCCATACCTTTAAGCATAATAGCAGGACTTTCCAATATTTTTACAGTTACCCATCGAGATTCAAAACGACCTGATAGGTTTCTAACAAAACGAGGCTGTTTCTCATCAGGTATACCTGGCCATGGTATCCATCCAAGAAGTGCAAATAGTTGACAACCATTGCATACACCAAGCGTAAAGGTGTCGTGCCGATTATAAAACTCTTCAAACATCCTTTTTAATCTCTCATTAAATCTGATTACCGCTGCCCATCCTTTTGCACTTTCAGGAACATCTGCATAGGAAAATCCACCAACAGCAACAAGCCCCCTAAAACGATCAAGTGTAATATCCCCGCTTATCAAATCGGTCATCGTAATATCCCATGGCCTAAAGCCTGCTTGATAAAAAGCTGAGGTCATCTCACGATCACCATTGCTACCTTCTTCCCTTAATATCGCAACCTCTGGTTTATCCTCTCTTTTTAGAAAGACTTCTGGGGTAGGCTCTGACTCAAACGTGATTCTATAGGCTGGTCCCTTACGATCAAAGATATTCTTTCTCTCCTCATCTGCGCATTTCGGATTCATCTGAAGACGTTCTATCTGATAAGAAGTCTCCTCCCACCACTCTCGAAGCAGGCGCATATCCTCTTCAAGAACAACGTCTGAATTATATCTCACAATAATCTTCTTCTCGGCAAGTGTCTCACCTATCAATTTTGGAGAGATACTAAAAGAATCAAATATATCTAACACTTCTTTTAAATCATTTTTATAACATTCTATCACCAATCCCAATTCTTCAGCAAAGAATCTTTCGATCGGGCTATGGTCTCCTTCCATTTCTAGCAAAAGACCGCAATTCCCTGAAAATGCCATCTCAAGAAGCGTTGTAATTAAACCTCCATCACTTACATCATGTCCTGCAAGTATTAAATCCTTCTGTATCAATGTCTGAATTGCATGAAATGAACGCCTTAGACTCTCTGGATCCTCGACATCAGGTGTATCATTACCGATCTGTCCATAAACATGGGCCAATGCAGATCCACCAAGTCTAACATGTCCCCCTCCAAGATCTATAAAAAGGAGATAACTACTGCCGGGCATTTTAATATCAGGGGTTACAACCTTTGTGATATCAGGCATGGTAGCATAGGCAGATATAACAAGCTCACGAGGAGACTTTACAATCTCATCCTTTACTCGAGTGGCCATAGAGAGGCTATCCTTTCCCCCATCCACAGCAATTCCTAACTTTACCATCAGATCCCTTATAGCACAGACAGCATCAAACAGGGCAGCCCCTTCTCCAGGAAGCTTTGGAGCCCACATCCAGTTGGCCGAACATTTTATATCCTCGAAATCACTTATCTTTGCCCATACGATATTGGTCAGTGCCTCAGCTACAGCCATCCGAGCCCCTGCCTTGGGATCGATAAGCATCTTTATTGGTTGTTCTCCAATAGATGTGGCTGCACCTGTCAACCCAAAATGACTCTGGGCTATGACAGCTACATCTCCAACAGTGAGTTGTAATGGACCACAGCATTGTTGTTGTGCAATCAAACCTGTTACACTTCGATCAACCTTATTAGTTAAAAACCTTTTTGAACCGACTGAGAGATTTCTAAGAACTCGATAAAGTGCCTCCTTAATTGTTAATTGATCGGGTAATTCAAGCGGTTGGAGCACAGGTGAAATCCTTTCATCACGAAATACCTTTTGTGGCATATTGCCCAACACCTTTTTAAGGTCGAGATTGACAGGAATGGTGTCATCTTTTTCATCATGTACAATAAACCTGCCATCTCCTGTCACTTCACCGAGAATCTCACAATTAACCTTTTCTCGTTCACAGATCGATCTGAACTCATCTATCCTCTCGGGTGATATCAGAAATCCACATCTCTCCTGATATTCTGCTATCCATATCTTTAATACGGATAGGGTTGGGTCCCCAAGTTTGATACGCCTTAATTCAATCCTACCACCAGCCTTTTCAACCAGCTCTTTTAGAACATTTGCAGGCCCGCCTGCTCCTTGATCATGAATACTTATGATCGGGTTATCTTCGCCCATTTCTATACAGGCCCGAATTACCCGGTTCAGTTTCTGCTCCATTTCGGCATCACCGCGCTGAACTGCATTGAAGTCAAGCTCTTCTACGTTCTCTCCCTGAAGTTTACTCGATGCAGAACCTCCGCTAATCCCTATACCATAGGCAGGTCCTCCAACCTGAACGATTAGCATCCCTTTCTTCGGTTCACCTTTTTCTATATGTCTGTCATCTATCTGACCAATTCCACCTGTGAACATAATTGGTTTAATCCATCCCCAGCGTTCTCCATTTGGGAGTCTCTGTTCAAAAGAACGTGTAAAGCCTAAAATCACAGGTTCCCCAAATTTATTTCCATAATCACTTGCTCCATCACTTGCCTTGATTTCAATCTCCAGGGCAGAAGCTATATTTGAAGGATAGATAAAAGACTTATTCTCCCATGGTAATTCATATCCAGGAATCTTCAGGTTTGCCACACAATAGCCTGTTGTTCCTGCAACAACAAGACCTCCTCTTCCAGTGGCATGTACATCGCGTATCCTTCCTCCAGTTCCTGTTTCAGCCCCTGGGAAAGGGGCTATTCCTGTTGGAAAATTATGTGTTTCAGCCGTAAATATGATATGATAATAAACCTTTTTCTTTTCAAAGGGAGATGGTCTGCCTGGCCTTTCAGGTAGGATCGTCCAGCATTCGTACCCCTTTATACCACTCGAATTATCTTTGAAGGCTATGATACTATTTGAGGGATTTGCCTTCAATGTTGATTTAACAATCTCAAGAAGTGACTGTGGCATCTGAATGCCATCTATAATCTGTATACCTTTGAAATAACCATGACGGGAGTGTTCACTGTTGGCATTATCGAGGTCTCTTATCTCTACAATAGTAGGATTTCTTTTTTCATCTCTTACAAAATATTCATAGTATAGATTCTTATCCCATTCATCCATAGCAAGTCCAGGGATCTCTTCAAACGCCTTTAAACCCTTCTCCATTAGTGGAACATAAAAAACAGGTTCAGGAATAATCCCTGACTCGAATGATTCGATTGGATGTTCATAAATACACTCTGTCATTCTATCATAACGACTTTTAATAAATTCCTCTTTATCTATATCTGCCGAGAGGTAATATCTCCGAGATCTTTCAATTCGTATAACCTTTTTGAGTCCACAGGCATGACAGATAGATACCAGATTTGTAGAAAATGCAGTTGCAAAATTCATTCTTGGACCAACTTCAATCACCTCAAGGCCTTCTGGGTTAAGGGGTTCGGTAGAAATACTTCTTTCTACAAAGCCGTCTGCTAAAATATACCTAAGGGTAGAAAGTTCTTCTTCATTTAATGGAGCTATGGTCTCAACATTGAAGCAGTATTCAAGATTCTCATCCTTTTTTAAAAAGAAATGATACATCTCAGTAAAAAAGCCTCCTTACAGCAACACTATCATAGAAGACCTTTCCATCCCTCAGATATATATGGCCATGAACAACAAGGTTTAGTATGTAACTTTGCCAGGCGCGTTCCTTTTCATTAACTCTCTTTGCCAGGCTTTCAGCATCATCATCAGGTCTTATCAATATAGGCATCTGGAATATTATAGGACCATGATCATATGCGACCTCATCAACAAAATGCATTGTTACAGCGCTTTGTTTTATCTCTCTCCTCCTGTAAGAGGCAATAACTGCCTCATGGACATGTCTACCATACATCCCAGGGCCACCAAACTGGGGCAGCGGACCTGGATGGATATTTACAGTCCTTTCGGCTGGAAGTCCCTTTACAAACTTTAACCAACCAGAACACATAACATAATCAGCTTTATATTTTTCAAAGAATGACCTATAACCTTCTTCATTAAAAGGTCCTGACCAGTATTCGAAAGGGATCCCTAAGGAATCTGCCCTTTTTCTCACCCCTCCGTGAGGGTGGTTCGATACAACCCCAACAATTTGAGCATCAAGTACTGGAGGATCTGTTCGAGAAAACTCAACCAACTCCTGGAATCCAGACCCACCTCCCTTTTCATCTCCACTTGCAAATACGAGGATTCGAGGTTTCTCTTTATCAGTTTTCATCTTTTCTCTACCTCACTATAGGAGAGTAAATTATTTATAAAAAAAGTCAACCCCTTTTAATAAGAATATCTGAAAAACTATTTGAAAATCTTTTTGTAATTTACCTCCCCATTTCTTTAAAAGACTTTTTGAGAGATCTTAATAAAAAGTTGAAATTCTATTAATAATTGTATGATACTTTTTTAAAAAATATCAAAAGGGAGGCACAAATGGTAAAAAGGGATAAAGCAGTTCTTATTGTTATTGATCTCCAAGAGTCTCTAATGAAACAGATGGATCAGGAGGTTGCTAAAAGAACGATAAAAAATATTAGAACAAATATAATATTTGCAAAAGAGATGGGAATTCCTATCATCCTTACAGAACAGTATCCAAAGGGTCTTGGAAGAACAATCAGAGATATTAAGGATGATCTTGTCGATCTTTCACCGATCGAAAAGTTAAGCTTTAGCTGTTGCGGAGAGAAATCGTTTAACGAAAAATTGATGGAAACAGATCGAAAACAGATTATTATGACCGGGATAGAAACCCATGTATGTGTACTTCAGACAACAAATGACTTGATAGAAAAAGGATATGAAGTTCATGTAGTAGCAGATGCAATATGCTCAAGAAGAAAACTGGATTGGGAAATTGCCCTAAGGTGGATGGAAAAAAAAGGGGCGATCATCTCAACCACTGAGATAATCGCCTTCCAATTATTGAAGGAGGCTGGGACTGAAGAGTTTAGACGTCTTTCAAAATTTCTTAAGTAATATTTTAAACTAATTTAAAAAGTTTTGCAAAGAAATATGACACAAAAAATGCATTTGTAAAAATCAAAGTCCAAACAGCCACCCTCTCCAGATTTATCTCGATCTTTTTGGACTCTGATCTTCCCAATTCAATCTGGAAAATATCTCGGGTCAATAATTTTTCCATAATTTACCCCTCTATTCAAAAAGATTTCTTTTAATTATCTTTAAAAAGGCAAAGCCTCCAAAGATGACAAGCCATATGATAAATAGATTAAATGTTGCAAGTTCTTTCATTAGAATATCCATCTTTTACTCCTTTTTTTATTTATTATTTGAAGCAATTCCAATGCCAAATTGTTGAACAAATATAATCTATTGAAATTAAAGAGGTTTTTGAAAAATTAGATCATGGATCACATTTTCATAATTGTACATTATGTCAATAAGTTACAAAATCTGCATATTTTGTCCATCAGAAATAAACCATATTTCTGAAAAATTCCACAGTTAACCCCTACATACCTCTCCTTAAGATGAGATTGTGTCATAAATTTAAATAAGAAATGGAACCAAATACAGCAAGGAACCCTACGCTTTAGACGTTTTAATTTCTCGGTAGGGTAAGCCTATGAGGCTTGCCGAATCTTTAATAAAGGTGCCATTTATTTTATGTTCCCATTAATAACTCCCCTTGATCCCCTCTTATATTAAGAGGGGAAAAGAGAAGGGGACCTCTTAAGCTAAGAGGGGATAATTTTTTGGAGATTGCCAAGGGCTAAAGCCCTCGCAATGACTTGTGAGGAATTTTAATGTTTAAATTGAATTTAGGAAATCTTTGTCGATTAATTCGACAAAATTGTCGAAAAAAAGATTTAGAAAAAGTGTGTGAAATTTTTTATGTTATATAATTTATTGAAAATATTAAATAATTTAAATTGAATATTTGGCTTCATCAAATGGCATAATAGTTGCTCTATTGTTTATAAAAAATTGAAAGGAGGTGAGTAAGGATGAAGAAGTTGATAGTTGTTGTATCCATACTTGTTCTGGCTGCATTTGCTGTTACTCTCGTTTATGCACAAGGTCCAGGTTTTGGAAGAGGACAAAGAATGCACTTTAGCGGTGAAGGGTGGCAAAAACCATTCCCAAGGATACCCAATCTAACAGCTGATCAAAGGGAAAAACTTCAGGAATTACAAAGAAAATTCACAGAAGAGACTGCTCAGATTCGAGGAAACATCATGACAAAAAGATTGGAGTTAAGATCCCTTTGGGCTGATCCAAAAGCCAACCCTGATAGTATAAGGGCCAAGGAAAAGGAATTAAGAGACCTTCAAAATCAGTTAAGAGATAAAGCCCTCGAAAATCGTCTTGAGCTAAGAAAGATACTTACTCCTGAACAGATCTCTGAATTTGGCCTTGGCCGTGGGTTGGGGCCTAAATATGGTTGCCAAAATCTTATGGGCTATGGAAAGACCTTTGGATATGGTCACCCATCAAGATGCTGGTAAAACTTTAAGGATTGTTTAAAATAAAAAGGGGAAGAATCATATCTTCCCCTTTTTATTTTTTGACTTTTTAATTCCTTTTAGGTATTTTAAATACAGGGGCTAAAAATGAAGACTTTGAAATTCATTATTATAACCGTCTTATTTCTATCCTTTCCCTTTTTTGCTCTCTCTCAACCCATTGAAGTGATGAAGCCAAAGAAGGCAAGGACCCCTTGCTTGAGTTCAAGGGAGATAAATCTTACACAGGAGCAATTAAAAGGTATTCGAATTGCGCAACAAGAATACCTACGAGATATAAGACTCCTAAGAATAGAGCTTCTTTCAAAGAGAATGGAACTTAGGGAATTTTTAAAAAATCCTCAAATAAATACAGAATCACTCAGAGAAAAATGTAACGAAATTACAGATCTTCAATCAAAACTCAATATAAAAACATTAGAATACCTTATCAAGATAAGGAGTATATTTACACAGGAGCAACTTCAAAAGTGGTGTCCAGAGTTTGAAATTCCTTTCTTTCAAGAAATGATGCCACACAGAATGGGCCCGATGCATATGGGTTCTCCTAACGAATAATAAAAACAGATGAAAAGAGGCTTTTCTCCCATTTATATCTTAATCCTTTCTTCTGTCCTTATTATTATCCTTTCTGTAAATGGGATTCTGGAGATAAAAAGAACAAGGTCTGGTTTCTTTCTTCTATTAGAAAGGGAGGGACTTGCCCTTCTTCAAAATTTAGAAAGGAATGTTAAAGAAGTATTATCGTTTTTAAAAGAAGACAGACCTTACCAGACTCAACACACCTATCCTCTAACTGGTGAGTCTTTAGGGATTGAGGAGTTAATCATTGAATATCTTTTGGGGATCGCTCACAGGGTTGATAAAAATGATAGCGAAAGACAGTTCAATCTTTCAGACTTTAAAAATATAGTTGAAAACTCCCTTCTTACATCGATTGAAATATTTGACCCAAGTGGAAATTTGCTCAGGGGCTTTCCTCCTGAGTTTAGGTCTGATGGAAAAAAAGAGTTTTTAAACCAATTAATAAATAAGAAACAATCTGTTTTCAGTAATCTCTTTATTCAGCCTCCAGGCCAGAAAGAATCCACTTTTTATACTATTGCAATCATAAGAAAATTTATCCCTGGAATTATTGCTATTCATATCGAAAACAATCAAATGAAGAGGCTTTATCAAATATTTTCCATCCAGAAAGCAATCTCGGACATAAATTTAAGGGAAGGAATCATTTATGTATCTGTTCAAGATGCATCTTTAAATATAATTGGTCATACAGATTTTTTACTAATAGGCAAAAAAGAGGAAGACAATTTTTTAAAAAATTCACTTAAAACTATGAAGCCTCTAAGTCGTTTTTATAAGGGAGAAAAAAACGATGAGGTCTTTGAGATCTTAAAACCATTTTCATTCGAAGATAAAACAGCAGGGATTATAAGAATAGGCTTTTCAACAAAGGAGATAAAAATCACGCTTGAGAGAATAAAAAAGAATGTTATCCTATCGATTATATTCTTTTTACTCCTTGGAGTCTCTGCCCTTTTCATTATCTGGATAAATCAGAACAGGCACTTAAAAAAACTGAAGGAAATGGAGGCCCGTATTCAGTTGGCAGAAAGGATTTCATCGCTTGGTCACTTAGCTTCGGCAGTAGCGCATGAGATAAGAAATCCATTGAATGCTATAAGTATGGGCATTCAAAGGATAAGAAGGGAATATAGCCCCTCTGAAGAACAAAAAAAGAAAGATTTTTTATCCTTCATAGATATAATCCTTAAGGAGATTAAAAGGGTAAATGATATCGTTAATCAATTTCTTACCCTTTCAAAACCCTTTAAATTAAACATTAAGACTTCATCCATAGAAGAAATACTCGAAAACCTCATAACCCTATTCTTTGAAGAAGCAAATTCAAAAAACATAACCTTTGAAAAGGAATTTAAAGAACTTCCAATGGTAAAAATTGACCCCGAATTGTTGACACAGGCACTTATTAATCTTATGAAGAATAGTATAGAAGCCATGAAAGATGGGGGAATTATAAGGATAGAGGCACGAACTTTAAAAGATTATCTTGAGATTATTCTCTCAGATTCAGGTATGGGCATCCCGGAAAACCAGATAGAAAAAGTTTTTGATTACTATTATACTACTAAGGAAAATGGGACAGGGCTTGGACTTCCGATTGCTCATCGCATTATTGAAGCCCACAATGGAGAATTAAAGCTCGAAAGCAAACCTGGTTTGGGGACAAGGGTAAGTATTCTAATCCCTATTCAAAAATAAGATGGAAAAGGCAAGGATTATAATAGCCGAGGATGAAAAGGTACAGAGGGATATGCTCGAAGGTTTTCTAAGGGGAGAAGGATTCGCTGTAGACTCGGTAGCAAATGGCAAGGAGGCCCTTAAAAAACTCGAAGAGGATTCTTACGATATAGCCCTAATAGATTATAAGATGCCTGAAATGGATGGATTTGTGACGTTAAAAGAGATCAAAAGGCTATATCCTGACCTACCTGTAGTAATAATGACTGCCTATGGAACAATCGAAACAGCTGTTTCATGTATGAAAGAGGGGGCTATCGACTACCTTACAAAGCCGATTCAACTTGAAGAACTGCTTTTAATCATCCAGAAGGTATTGGAAAGATCAAATCTAATTCGTGAAAATAGAGATTTAAAAAATCGACTCAAGGAGCGCTATACTTTTGGTAATATAATTTATGCAAGTCCAAAGATGGAAGAGGTAATGAACCTTGTAGCGCGTGTCTCGACCAGTCATACAACTGTTTTAATAAGGGGTGAAAGTGGGACGGGGAAAGAGCTTATTGCAAATGCAATACACTTTTCCAGCCCAAGGTCTGAAAAACCTTTTATAAAAGTAAACTGTTCTGCAATCCCTGAGACACTTCTTGAAAGTGAACTCTTTGGTCATGAAAAAGGTGCATTTACAGGGGCTATGCATAAAAGGATAGGAAGATTTGAAGAGGCAAACGGAGGAACCATATTCCTCGATGAAATAGGAGATCTTGCTCCAGCAACCCAGATAAAATTATTGAGGATCCTTCAAGAAAAAGAATTTCAGAGATTGGGATCTAATACATCAATAAAGGTTGATGTAAGGGTAATAGCTGCTACACATCGTAACCTTGAAGAATTGATGAGGAAGGGATTATTCAGGGAAGATCTATATTATAGGTTAAATGTAATCTCTATTAATATCCCTCCATTAAGAGAACGCAAAGAAGATATCCCTCTACTCATCGACTACTTCATGAAGAAATATTCAAAAGAGAATCAAAAATCTGTTTTTGATATCTCCAAGGAAGCCCGCGAGCTACTCATTCGTCATTCTTATCCTGGTAATGTAAGAGAACTTGAAAATATCATTGAAAGGGCTGTAGTATTATGCCGCGGAGATGTAATCACAACCCAGGATCTTCCATTTCATTTATCAGAGGGCAAAACAGAGGAAAAGACCGAAACATTTAAGATGGATAGATCTTTACCTGAATTTCTTGAAGAGGTTGAAAAAGAATTGATAATAAAAGCACTCAATCAGAATAAAGGGATTCAGACCTGGGCTGCGGAACAGCTTGGGATAAGTGAAAGGGTCCTTCGATATAAAATAAAGAAGTATAAAATTAATGTTTAAAAAAATTTAGAAACGGAGAATAATATGCCTTACTATCAATATCGTTTCTCGTTTGGATACGGTCTTACACCTGTAATAAAAAGGCTGATGATTATCATGGGAATATTCTTCCTCTTACAGATATTAGTCTCATGGAGAATAAATCTATATCTTGGGCTTGTTCCTATATTTGTATGGAAGAAATACTTCTTCTGGCAACTTTTAACATATATATTCCTCCATGGTGGATTCTCACATCTTATCTTTAATCTTATTGCCCTTTGGATGTTCGGGGGAGAATTAGAGGGTTATTGGGGATCGAAAAAATTCCTTGGATATTTTTTATTCTGTGGAATCGGGGCAGCTTTATGCACGGTTATTCTTACCCCTTACCAAATAATACCTATTATCGGGGCATCAGGAGCTATTTATGGAATACTGCTTGCCTATGGTTGGCTTTTTCCAAATCGATTAATATATATCTATTTTCTTTTACCAATACCTGCAAAATATATGGTTATTATCTTCGGTCTCATAGAACTCTTCTCATCGCTTGAAGGGACTGGTGGTGGCATTGCCCATATAACACATCTTGGTGGACTCCTTTTTGGAATCTTATACATGGCTTATCCCTATATAAGGGATAAGATTAAACGCCGTAAACTAAGACGCAACTGGTCCTGAAAACGATTATGATCCTTATTGGAACAAGTGGTTATAATTATCCACATTGGGGAAATGGTGTATTTTATCCTTCAGAACTTCCAGAAAAAAGATGGCTCGAATTCTATTCAGAATATTTTAATACAGTTGAATTAAATGTAACCTTTTATCGTCTACCAACGAAAAAAATATTTGAAGGTTGGTATAAAAGAACCCCTAAGCATTTTATTTTTGCTATAAAAGGCAGTAGATTCATTACCCATATAAAAAGATTAAAAGATTGTGGACAATCCTTAGAACTCTTTTTAGACCGTGCATGCTGTCTTAGAGAAAAACTCGGTGTTATATTGTGGCAGCTTCCTCCAAGATTTAAAGTTAATAAAGAGAGGTTTAAGGAATTCTCTACCCTTCTATCAAAAGCCCCCATATCCAAAAAGATTTCTTATGCCTTCGAGTTCAGAGACGAATCATGGTTCTGTAGTGAGATTTTTAATACCTTAAAGGATTTCAATTTCTCCCTCTGCATTTCTCATGGTTCAGGACTTCCCATGAAAGAGAGCGTTACTTCTAACGTTATTTACATACGCCTTCATGGCGGAGAAATACTCTACGGTTCAAATTATTCAGAAGATGAATTAATGCAGTGGGCAGAAAAGATCAAATCCTGGAAGAACAAAGGAAAAACTATTTTTGTATATTTTAATAATGATGCCTATGGTTTTGCAGTTAAAAATGCTATTAGACTGAAAAAGATTTTATCTACCAGTTGATAATCTCTTCTCATCGATTGAAAATACAAAACCCCATAAAGAGACAAATGTGATAAACGAAATAATTATACTCAATACTAAAAGATTTGAGTAAGCCATGATAGTTGTGGCCATTATAGGACCCACAGCCATGCCTACAAATCTTGATGAATTCATAAAACCAACAGTCTTTCCACCTATTTCTCGACCAAAGATAGAAAGTGTAAGGGGAAATACAGAGGCAATAAACCCTGTTTGAAGCATCCTAAAAACCGTAAAACTCGAAATCCCTGGGCTGAAATATAATAAAAACTGGAAGAGGCTTGCAAAAATACAGGCAGATATGATAACCCTCCTTAAACCAAATTTCGATGCTATGCTACTTAGTGAATAATTTCCAATTATTGCTGAAATAGTATAAAGAATAATAATGAATCCTGCTGTCTTAAGGGCAATCTTATCGGTTAGCTGGAAATCCTTAAGAATGGTCGGTAAGATACTAATAAGAAATGTCAAATGAATCGTAGCCGTAAAACTTAAGAACCATGCCCATATAATACCTTTTTTTATATTAATTTCTGTCCATGAAACCTCTTTCTTAAGGGGAATTTCCTTTACATTTCGATGACAGAATATCAGAAAGATGGTTGCTATAATAAAGGCAAAGATAAATGCCGTGCGATATCCAAATATAGAGGCTGTGTAGGCACCGAGCAAGGGACCAATTAATTGTCCTGCAGTTATAGAATTCTGAAAAAAACTTAAATCCTTATGAAGTCTTTCCTCATTTGACATTGATGAAATGAGAATAAGTCCGATGGTAGATACACCCCCAAGGGCCCCCTGTATCATCCTTAGAATTAAAAATACTGGTAGATTACTTACAAATCCCATTATTAAAAAAAGCACCCCATTAGAAAGCATACCCCTTTCAAAAAGCAATTTTGGACTGTATCTCGAGGTTAGACTACCCCAGAATGGTGCTGCAAGGGCTGTGAGTATATGGGAAGGGCCTATAATCAATCCAGTCCATATCATGGTCTCCTTTGGACCATACGGACTGATCTTAGCAACATAGAATGGCAAAAATGTCATAACAAAACTGAAAGACAACGCCATTCCAAACTGAGAGATTGAAACAAAAAATATACCCTTTTGCTTAATCTTTAAAAACATCCATTATTATCCTCTGTCAATTTATAAACTGATTATAATTTAACACGTAAATACAGCATAAATTAAGCTGTTGATTGTTCTTTTTCCAGTATTACATGGTAGCCCAACATCTCGATTCTTGAAGTTAAACGTTTGATAAGGGATTGTTCATTCAAACGATCAAA
>JBBIOI010000025.1:0-32969 GCA_037443425.1 Deltaproteobacteria bacterium | reverse complement strand
TCTTTAATGTTAACAATTTTGATTATCAAATCATTTTCTTATAGGAGGTAATGAGTTTGGCTAAGGGAACAGTGAAGTGGTTTGATACAAAGAAAGGGTATGGGTTTATTAAACAACCCGAAGGCGAGGATGTGTTTGTTCACTACTCTGGAATCTTAGGCAAAGGATTTAAGTCCCTTCGTGCGGGAGAGGAGGTAGAATTTGAGATTACCAGTGGTCCAAAAGGACCGCAGGCAATCAATGTTGTAAAGACCTCTTAGGGTTTTAAAAATTTTAAAAATAATAATAAAAGAATTGATTATTGAGAAGGTTTTTCCTTAAGACGTGTCTCGATTCTAATTATTGAATCGTTTAATTTTGAAAGCCAGGGACCTTGACGAGATTTCTTTAACCTATTCAAAACCTGAATAGATTCTTTTGTTCCGATCTTTGCCAGGGTCTCAAATATCGTGATTAATAAAGTATCTGGTAGAAGATCCTTCTGGAAAAAACCAAAAAGATGTTTTATTCCCCTTTTTTCTAAGACACCAATGAGAATCTTTTCTAAGGTCTCTTCACCAATGGTAAGGTTGCCGAATAATCCGAAGGCATGATAGATTTGATTTTCTAATTGTTGATTAGTTGGAGATTGATAATCTGTTGACTCTCTTAAAATTTCTAACATCTTTTCAAGTCCTTTTTTACTCTTTATCATTCCCAAACACCAGATCGCCCTTTTTTTAACTTCTATATCTGGATCATCTAATCGGGCGATAAATAAGTCTTCAGCCTCTACCCCTTTAATTTGCAATAGAGTATAAAGGGCCTGTTCCCTTAGTTTTGGATTTTCATGTGATGCATATTTCTCAAGGATCTTTGTAAGTGATGGTTTCCACTCATGAGATTTAATCTCTCCTAAAACTTTAAGGATATCAATGGTTGTTTCAAGGCTGGTTCTCTCAAACTCAAGCTCCTTTAAGATGGTAGCCGTAGCTACTGGTCCAATTTGAATCAAAGCCTCACAGGCATTTTTTCTTACCCATTGATCTTCACTCTTTTTTAAAATCGAGAGCAGATAGGGAATAGCTCCAACTTCAAGGGCCACAAAAATTGGGCTGATAAGAGCCCTTATCTCCTTTTTACCCGAAAGAAATCTTTCTTCAAGGAGATTTAAAAGGGGGCCCTTAGAGATTTCTTCTAAGATTTGGCCGGCAAGTAGAGCCCACATCATCTTTTGATGGAAATGTCTTTTTAAAGTTTCAATGATTCTTAAGATTTCTGTATAACGCTCCCTTCGTATGAGTTCAGGTATCATTTTTAAAAATGACTGAGCAACGGTTAAAAAAACCTCCTTTTCCTTGGCCTGATCGAGTTTCTGGAAGAATTGATCCGTATAGCTAAGGAATTTGTCAGTCAATTTTTCAAGGATGATCTTATCTTTTAATGAGGGAGTTAAATCTTCAAGATTTATTAACTGGTTTCTGAAAAATTCTTCAAGGACAATTTCTGTTTCTTTAGTTCCAACCTCTTTTAGTCTGCGGGCAATCTTTTTTACTAATCTATCGGATTTTTTTTCTAACGAATCGCCTTTCTTTAATTGTTTAATATTAAGATGTTCTTTTAAAAAGATTCTGGATGTATTTATTAGATACTGCCTTTGGAGAAAAGAGATGATCTCGTCTTCAATCATTTCCTCACGGAAATCTGATGTTGAAGCTAAATCACTGTTTCTAAGGATCGAACAAAGAAGGTCAGACTGTCTAATGGGCCTAAGTGCATCACGAAGGAGATTTCTTTGAATCAATTGAATCTCCTGATTAGAGATCCTTTGATAAAGGGGAATCATTTTTAAATCCTTTTTCATCCTTGATAGTACAAGACGAGCACGCCATGGGATTTCACGCTCTGGGGCAAGCATCTCCTCGTTAAATATATATGAGATATTAAATATACCTCGCTTGTAAAGCGCCTGGATAAAGCGATCTTTGTCCTCTTTTCTACGTGTATCAACTAGTGCTGGTTCACTCATGATGTCAATAAATTGTGTAAATTCTTCCTGACTCATTTGACTTTTAAGGGTTAAGCTTATAAGGTCTTTCCGTTCCATAAACTTTGCAAATCGAGGAACATAAAGTTCTCCCATACCTTTCATCATCATCTTGCTCAACCTTTGAGGTTCTGGCAGAAGACCCTCAATAAATACCTCTTGACCACCAGGTTCTTCTTTCACTAAAAATGAGACTTCGTCTTCAGCTTCGAAAAGGTTTTTAAATTGTTTGTATAATCCCTCTTTTGCTTTCTTAGATTCAGGGTGTTCGGGTGTATAATATCCTGTCCTTAAAAATGCTTGTATGAGGTGAAGTATAAAGTCGGTGAGTTTAAGTTGAATTTTCTGCAGTCTTTCGAGTTCTTCAGGGGGGATTCCTTCAGGAATACCATCAGGCCCCTTTTTTGTAAAAGGTGGAATAATTATTTTCTGTGATGTCATATTTAAAAATTCTCTTCTTAACAAATAAATTTCACAAAAATAATAAAGATTTGTCAAGACACACAATTGGGATTCCTGAAAAATTCTTTGAAAGACTGGGGAATATGGTTAAAAAATGGCTTTTTTTATCAGTCATTGTGAGCGCTTTTTTACCCACATCCCACAACGGAAAGGATTTTCAAATAATTTTTCAGAGATCTCCAAATGAAAGTATTTGAAAAAGTTCCTGAAAGAATGGGAAGGAGAAACATAGGGGGAAAGACATCAATTAATAAAAAGAGATTGCCACGCTTCGCTCGCAATGACTATCCAGGTTGAGATTGGCACGATTTGCTCATCAGGTGTTTTCAGGGATATTTAAATTTTAGGCCTAATTTATTGACTTTTTTACAATCGGTTTATTAACATTTAAATAGTAGCTCAAAATGAAGGCATTCATAAGACTAAAAGAGGATTTAAAAAAGAATCGCTTTCAGATAATCATCGGACTCATAGCCCTGCTTATTGTTGATCTTCTACAGCTATTTATTCCTCGAATTATAAAATTTGCAGTAGATGACCTTACAGCAGGTAAAGCCACTCCGAACGGATTGATTATCTATGCTATACAGATACTCATTATTGCAATTATAATAGGTGGGTTACGTTATGTATGGAGATACTTTATTTTAGGCTCTGCGAGGCATATAGAGAAGGCATTAAGAGAGCGCCTTTTTAAACATCTTCAAACACTTTCATACAATTATTTTTCAAAAACAAGGGTTGGAGAGATAATGGCCCATGCCACAAATGATATCGAGGCTGTAAGGATGTCACTTGCAATGGGTTTAGTATTTTGGGTAGATACAATTGTCCTTGGCATACTCACAATCTTTTTCATGATATATATTCAACCTTTGTTGACATTATATGCAATCATACCAATGCCATTTATCACATTAGGAACGCTTTTCTTTAGTAAGATGATTCACAGACGATTTGAAATCCTTCAAAAGGCATTTGGATTGCTTATGGAAAGGGTTAGAGAGTCTATTGTTGGTATCAGGGTTGTTAAGGCTTATGTACTTGAGGATAGTGAAAAGAAAAAACTCGAAAATATAGGAAGGGATTACATACAGAAGAGTGTTAATCTTACGAAGGTTTGGGGCATGTTTTTCCCACTTCTACTTTTCTTATCAAATATCTCAACCGTTATTGTACTTTATTTTGGAGGCAAATTAACCATTTTACAATCAATCTCAATGGGAGACTTTGTAGCATTTTTAAGCTATCTTGGAATGCTTACATGGCCAATGATGGCACTTGGCTGGGCAATAAATATAATTCAACGTGGGTCTGCGTCAATGGAAAGGTTGAATCGAATATTTGAAGAAAAGCCTAAGGTCTATGATTATCCATATGTTGTCAAAATAGATAGATTAAGGGGAAGGATTGAGATAAAAGGATTAACCTATGGAAATGGAAAACAAAATGGTGAACCTATCATAAAGGATATAAATTTGAATATTAATCAAGGAGAGCGTCTGGTTATTGTTGGTAAAACAGGCTCTGGGAAGACAATTCTTTGTGATCTTGTTACAAGAATTCTTGAACCACCCGAGGGTTCAATCTTTTTAGATGGTATGGAGATTCACAAAATTCCTATAAGGACGTTAAGATCTTCGATAGGATATGTTCCACAAGAGACATTTCTATTTACGGGCACTGTTAGAGAGAATATAGTTTTTGGTAAGTTTGATGCAGAGGATAGAGAGGTCAAGGAAGTTGCAGAAATTGCACAGATATATAATGAGATTATGGGATTTCCAGATGGTATGGAAACACTGGTAGGTGAAAGGGGGATTACACTTTCAGGAGGTCAGAAGCAGAGAATCGGTATTGCAAGGACATTATTGATGAATCCAAGTATACTAATATTGGATGATGCACTTTCATCAGTAGATATACATACAGAAGAAAAGATACTTGAGGGATTAGAAAGGTTTTTTCAAGGAAGGACCGTAATTATTGTAACTCATCGTATTGCATCACTTCGTAAATCGGATCGAATAGTAGTTTTGGACAATGGTAGAATTGTAGAAGAAGGTAGTCACTCATTTCTTCTTGAGAAGGGTGGTATATATTCGAGGATTTACTGGCAAAGCAAGATTGAGGAAGAGATCGAAGGCATCGACTCGTAATTTAAGATGAAGGAGCCTTATGTATACAGATTTTGGATATATTGAAGAAGGGAAATTTGGAAAGCCATACGATCTCAAACTAATTGCAAAATTATGGAAATTTATTAGACCACAATCGTTATTAATTATTATATCCCTTATATCTGTATTAATCATAACTTTACTTGATCTTGCCATTCCATATTTAACAAAAGAGGCAATAGATCGATATATTATCAATTATGCAAGAGAGCTTTTTATAAAAGATGATCAATCAATGCATATAAGAAATTTCTTGTCTCGCTATGGGGATCGTCTTATTCCAACAGGAGACAGCCAAAGGTTTCTTATTCCATCTGATGTTGTTCAATCTATGGATAAAAGGGAATTGGAGAGGCTACAGAAATTAGGTTTTATTTCTGAGAAAAGATTTTATGTAAATCCAGTGATAGCTCATGATAAGAAGAATTTCCCTGAATTCATATCGTTGGAGGAGATGAAGGCATTAAAAAAAGATAAGATAATTGATTTAAGGGCAATGGATATAAGGGGAGTCCTTAGATTAGCGATAATTGTCATATTTATAATGATTTTTAATTTTTTATTAAACTATTTACAGGTCTTCTGTATGGAGTTAAGTGGACAGAGGATGATGCACGACCTGAGAATGAGTGCTTTTTTACATCTTCAAAGCCTGCCAATTTCTTTTTTTGATAAGAATCCAGTTGGAAAGCTAACAACAAGGCTAACAAATGATATTCAGAACGTTCACGAGATGTTCTCTTCTGTAATAGTAAATCTATTAAAAGATTCACTTCTACTAATTGGAACGATCGTTATTCTTTTACAATTAAATAAAGAGCTTTCATCTATCTCTTTCTTGATTATCCCGATTATTTTTTTTATCACACTGATATTCAGCAATAAGGCAAGAGACGTTTTTAGAGAGATTAGAAAAAGGCTCTCTGAACTTAACGGTTTTCTTCAAGAGGTACTTTCAGGTATAAAAATAGTTCAACTTTTCCAGAGGGAGAAAGAGAATTTAAAGAGATTTCAGAATATAAACGATAGATACTTTATGGCAAATCTAAGGCAAATATCCATATATGCACTTTTTGTTCCCTTGATTGAAGTCTTGGCAACAGGAATGATAGGTTTCATTATCTGGTTTGGAGGAGGGAAGGTTATTCAGGAGTCTTTAAGCCTTGGTACGCTTGTAGCCTTCCTGTCATATATGAGGATGTTCTTCCAGCCGATTCGAGATCTATCCGAAAAATATAATATACTTCAATCAGCAATAGCATCTCTGGAAAGGATCTTTTCGTTAATGGAAAATAGAAAAGAGAGGCAAGATTCCGCAGACCTTGTCAGAAAAGAGGTTGATGGAGAGATTGAATTCCGAAATGTTTCATTTTCTTATAATGGAGAAGAAAGGGTTTTAAAGAATATTTCGTTTAAAGTCCGAAAGGGCGAGAGCTTAGCTATTGTAGGACTTACAGGTGCTGGGAAAACCACTTTATTTAATCTGCTGGAAAGATTCTATGATGTTGATGAAGGATGTATTCTTGTAGATGGGATTGACATAAAGAGGTGGGATTTGCATAAACTACGTTCGCAGATAGGTTTTGTTATGCAGGAGACATTCTTATTCGCAGGAGATATTGAAGAGAATATAAGACTGGGAGAAAAGGGTGTGAATGGCAATAGTTTAAGGGAAGTGTCGAGGTTTGTGAACGCAGAAAATTTTATTAACAGATTACCCCGTGGATATCAGACACAGGTTGGTGAGGGAGGAGAAAGGCTTTCGGCTGGAGAAAGACAACTCCTATCACTTGCAAGGGCACTTTACAAAAACCCAAAGATTCTAATACTTGATGAAGCAACATCTAATGTTGACCCTGAAACCGAAAGATTGGTTCAGGACGGAATCAAGAGATTGATAGAAGGAAGAACTTCAATTATAATTGCCCATCGTCTTTCAACAATACAAAATGCAGATAGAATAGTGGTGCTTCATAAAGGAAGGATCTTGGAGGAAGGCTCACATTCTGAACTTATTGCTCGAAAAGGGGTTTACTACAGGCTTTATGAGAAGGCCTTCAGTAATTGAAGGAGCCAGGTATTTTCCAAAATATAGCTTTTTTAAATCAGTCATTGCGAAGACCCAAAAAGGGTGTGTGGCAATCCGAGGAAGTCATTGCGAGCTTGAAGGTCGTGGCAATCTCATAGGTTTCTTCCTTAGCTCGGAATAAAAATTTTTAAGAGATTGCTTCAGGCTTTATCTCGCAATGACAGTTTGAGACTGTTCACTTTATAAAAATATATACACTAAATAGTTTTTCAGGCCTTTCCCAATCTTATATTGACAAATGGAAAGGGTTATCCTATAAAGAAAGATGATTAGGGAATGGAAGAAAAAGAGGATAAGATTATAAATATTGATTCTCAGGATACAAAAAAAAGGGAGATCGACCTTAATACCCTCTTTCCCGGACGTGATTATGACCTTAACCGCCTATTCCCTGATGAGGAGACAAGAAGGCTTCTTTATGAATTAAGGCGTAATAAGAGGGACATAGAGAGGTTTATAAGAGGTCTCCAGCTCGAGGAGGAATAAATGAAATGTCCCCACTGTGATAAAATTTTACCAACAATTATATGTGAAGCGTGTGGTGGAGAAACCCCTGAAGCAAGTGTTTATTGCTATATCTGTGGAAGTCTAATAAAAAGAGAGAGGATTGAAGTCGATTCTGGAGAAAGGATACCCTGTAGCGATGGAAGTTGTGTGGGGACTATTAATGAGGATGGGGTCTGTAATATTTGTAAAAAGCCATACGAGCCACATTGACAGCATAAATAGTAATGATTATGTTATAATTAGTATGGAAAAGGTAGTTTCTACAGGAGGTAATTATGATATTTTTACCCAGAGGTGGTGCTGATAAGGAAGAAAAAGGGAAGACCGAAAAGGTACATATCCCAAGTGAGCTTCCTATACTTCCTTTAAGGGGCACTGTCCTTTACCCAGATCTCATCCTTCCGATTATGGTTGGTAGAAAAAAATCGGTCAAATTGATCGATGATGCTATGGATTCGGATCGGATAATTGGTGTTGTAACCCAGAAACGTTCAGAGACAGAGGACCCTAAAGAGAATGACCTATATTCGGTTGGTGTTGCTGCATTAATCCTTAGAATGATCCGAGAGCTTGATGGAAGCCAGCGTGTTATTGTTCAAGGTATTTCAAGGATAAGGGTGAAGGAGTATCTACAACGCGATCCATATTTTAAGGCAAGGATTGAGGTTGTTGATGAAATCTATGAGCCAGGGGTAGAGATTGAGGCCCTAATGATGAATCTGAAAAATCTCTTCCAGAGGGCTGTTGAACTGGCTCCGTATCTGACAGCCGAGCTTGGAACTATGGTAAATAATGTTAAATCGCCATCTATCCTTGCTGATCTTATTGCGTCAAACCTTAACCTTTCAACTGCTGATAAGCAGGGTATATTAGAGACATTCGATGTTCGTGAGCGACTTACAAAGGTTCACCTATTGCTCAACAAAGAGGTCCAGGTTCTGGAATTGGGCAACAAGATCCAGTCACAAGTCAAAGAAGATATGGATAGAACCCAAAGGGAGTACTACCTGCGTGAACAACTAAAGGCAATAAAAAAGGAGCTTGGTGAACTGGATGAACATTCAACAGAAATAAAAGAGATTCGAGAGAAGATTAAAAAGGCAAAGATGCCTCCAGATGTTGTAGCTGCAGCTGAAAAGGAGTTAGAACGTTTATCAAGGATTCCTCCAGCATCTGCAGAGTATACAGTAGCAAGAACTTATTTAGACTGGTTAGTAGAGCTTCCTTGGTCGGTTACTACAGAGGATAATCTCGATATTGACAATGCACAGAAGATTCTCGATGAGGATCACTATGATTTAGAGAAGGTTAAGAAAAGGATTCTTGAGTATTTAGCAGTTAGAAAGTTGAAGGCTGATATGAAAGGGCCAATTCTTTGTTTTGTTGGACCACCAGGAGTTGGTAAGACCTCCTTAGGTAAATCAATTGCGCGTGCCATGGGACGTAAATTCATAAGAATCTCACTCGGAGGAGTTCGGGATGAGGCCGAGATAAGGGGTCATAGAAGGACATATGTAGGTGCATTACCAGGCAGGATTATCCAAGGAATTAAGAAGGCAGGATCAAATAATCCAGTTTTTATGCTGGATGAAGTGGATAAGATTGGTATGGATTTTCGAGGTGATCCTTCATCTGCACTCCTTGAGGTTTTAGACCCTGAGCAGAATTATTCATTTTCAGACCACTACATAGATTTACCTTTTGATCTTTCGAAGGTTATGTTTATCACCACTGCAAATGTACTTGATACCATTCCCCCTGCCCTGAGGGACAGGATGGAGACCCTTGAACTTCCAGGCTATAGTGAAGATCAAAAGATGATGATTGCGAAAAAGTTTTTAATTCCCAAACAGATAAGTGAGCACGGACTTACCCCTGATCTGATCGAATTTGAGGATGCTGCCATACAGGTAATAATAAGTTCCTACACCCGAGAGGCTGGAGTGAGAAATCTTGAAAGGGAGATAGCAAGCATCTGCAGGGGAGTTGCAAAGGATGTGGCCCGAGGTATAAGAGAAAAGGTGATTATTACCCCGGATATTTTACATAAATTTTTAGGGCCGGTTAAATTTTTCCCAGAGGTTGCAGAAAGGACATCTGATCCTGGTGTGGCTACAGGTCTTGCATGGACTCCAACCGGAGGTGATATAATCTTCGTTGAAGCAACAAAGATGAAAGGTGAGAAGGGGTTAACCCTTACAGGTCAACTTGGTGATGTGATGAAAGAATCGGCTCAGGCAGCCCTTGCTTATGTCCGCTCCAAATCGAAAGAGTTAGGGATTGATGAGGACTTTTTTGAGAAGAATGATATACATATTCATGTACCTGCAGGGGCTATTCCCAAAGATGGGCCATCTGCAGGGATTACAATGTTTGTTGCCCTTACCTCCCTTTTAACTAATAAACCTGTTAGAAGTGATGTTGCAATGACAGGAGAGATTACGCTAAGAGGCCTCGTTCTTCCTGTAGGTGGGATTAAGGAGAAGGTTCTGGCTGGAATGCGAGCAGGGATTAAGACCATAATTCTTCCTAAGAAGAATGAGAAAGATCTTGAGGAGATTCCAGAGCATATTAGATCGCAACTCAACTTCAAATTTATTCAAAGGATGGATGAGGCAATTGAGTTAGCTTTAAAGCCTGTTCCAGAGGAGAGTGTTGAAAAGGAAAAGCATGAACATACAGAAGCTCATGCCTCATAAGATAATCTGTGGATTATCCAAAACTCCGAAACATTAATATATTTCCTGTAAAAAGTTCAGGTCAAGTATTCGTCTGTCTCCAGGACCCTCAGAATGTAAGCGAAAAGGCCCTCTTTCTTCCCCTTTCACTTTATTTCATAGTTTCTCTATTTGATGGAAAACATTCGATCTTAGATATACAGGTAGAATATATGAGGAGGTTTGGTGATTTCCTTTTCAGAGAAAAGATAGAGGAGATAATAAATCAGCTCGAAGAGAATCTTTTCCTTGAAGGAGAAAGGTTTAAGAAGGCATTGGAAGAGAAGGAAGAGATATTTAAGAAATCTCCTTTAAGGGAGGCCCAATTTGCTGGAAAGAGCTATGAAAAAGAGGCCAATGATTTAAAGCTTCAACTTGAAGGTTATTTTAAAAATCTGAATTCAGAACCTAAAAAGGATGAGTATAATTCCTATGGATTAAAAGGGATTATTGCCCCTCATATTGATTTCTTGAGAGGAGGTCAATGCTACGCATTTGCATATGATGAGATGCTTAGAAGAAATTCATCAAGATATTTCATAATATTTGGGACTTCACATTCTTTCATGGAAAGTCCTTTCTGCCTGACAAGAAAGGATTTTGTAACCCCCTTAGGTGTGCTTCCTGTGGATCAAGAACTGGTAGATGCAATTCAATCGAGATACCCATACGACCTTTTTAAGGATGAAGTTGCTCATAGGAGTGAGCATTCTATAGAATTTCAGTGTATATTTCTCAGGTATCTTTATCCTGAACCAATACCCTTAAAGATTATCCCTATACTGAATGGTTCTTTACATGACTTTATAGAAAGAGGAGTCTCTCCCATGGAGGCAGATGCTATTAATAAATTCGTTATGGCTATCAAGGATTCGGTCATATCCCTTAAGAGGGATATCTGCTATATTGCAAGTGCCGACCTCTCACATATGGGGATTCAATTTGGAGATCCTCAGGGGATTGGTGAATATGACCTTAGAATCATTAGGGAAGAAGACTTAAGTATGTTAAACTATGTTGAGCTAATAGATGGGGAAAGTTTCTTTTCAATGGTTATGAAAGAGAAAGATAGAAGAAGGATTTGTGGTCTTTCAGCCATATATACAATGCTAAAGGTAATAGATGCAAAAAAAGGAAAACTCCTTAAATATGACCAGGCCTATACACCTGAGACCCACTCAGTAGTCTCATTTGCAAGTCTTGCCTTCTATGGTTAAAGACCATTTATGATGGTTTTTGTTTAGTTTTATTTATTGAAGGATAAAGTTCAAGAATCTTTTTCTCAATTTCCTGTGGGAAATCTAATTGAAGATTTAGAATCTTCTCTCTGAGAAGAGCTAAGGTACCGAGTTTCTCACTAATCTCTTTTGGTGTTATACGACTGAGTTTTTTTGATACCTCTTTCATTTCTTCATTTAAGAATTCGACCAATTTTAATACTTCAGAAACCTTTTTCTGTGCCATCGATTATGTTCTCCCAAAGGTTTTGTTTTTACCTTACCTAATTTTTGAAAAGAATGCAAGTGATTTTATTCATTAAAAACATCCTCACTTTCAAAATCAGAAAGGCTAAGAAAGCCCCTTTGTTCAAACATCTGAATCCAGCGGTTTACTCGATCTTCACCATATGCCTCCTTCCATCCTTTAACAATTTCATCGACAGGTATATCTGCATATATACCACGGAAGTTTAGATATTCAATAAACTTTTGATTTTTTAAATTATATGGCTGAAACATAGAATCATTTGTGCCATCGAATTCAAGGGGTGGCACATTATGTTTTTCACATAGCTCACGATTAAAAGCCGGAGTAACCTTAAGCCATTTTCCATCGAGATAGAGTTCCACGAAACCATGAAATACAAAGATGTTACTCCCCATAAAATTAATAAGTTGTCTTGTTGCAAGATGGTTTCGAACATCTATAAGCCCAATCCTCGAAGGTATTTTAGAAGCCCTGCTCAATGCGCATAGAAGAGATGCCTTTGGTACGCAGAAACTTCGGCCACGATTAAGAACATAACTTGCTTGGTAATGTTGAGGCAGATAAAATGGGGAATAGGGATCGTAGCGAATACCATCACGAACAGCAAGGTATAACTTTACAGCTATCTCTTGAGGATTCCTCGCTCCGGATGAAACCTTTTTTGCATAATCTATAATATCAGGATGATCACTATCAATAATTTGTGTTGGTCTTAGATAGATATCATTTACATGATTCATAAATATTTCCTTCCATTTTAAAATTATTATTCATTTTAATAGGTTTTTCAATAATATGATATAGCCTTTTACTCTTAGCGAAACTGAAAATTTAAGCAAGCTTATAGGCGGTAGGGAAAGATTGCACCCATTCCCAAACCGAGACGTAAATATATTAATAACCCCAAGATAACAATAATCAGACTAATGACAATATAATCAATCATCTTCATATGAGGTTCATAATATAGAGTCCTTTTTGATTCGGGATTGAATCCTTTTGATTCAAGGGCAATGGCCAAAAGGTTTGTGTAGCGGATGGCATAAATAAAAAGGGGTACTGCTTGTGGAATGAATTTGCTTGCCCGACGAAAGATGTTTCCTGATTCAAGATCTAATCCCCTTGAAATCTGGGCCTGGATAATGATGGCACCTGCACCTGCGAATGTAGGCACTAATCGAAGTGCAGTAGAAATGGCAAATGCAATGGGATAGGGAAGACCTGAGCGAATCAATCCATTTGTTAACTCTTCATTTCGTGTTGTAGATAGTAAAATCAACCCTATTATCACGAATGTAGATAGACGAAGTCCCATGGAGATTCCATAAAGTAAGGATTCCTTGCTTAGTTTTATTTTCTCAAAAACGATCCACTCAGTCTTTCCTCCTAAAAAGAAAGGCCACATAATAGAACTGAAAAAGAATAGGAGGAGAATAATAAATCTTAATCTCCAGATGTTTTTTTCAGACTTCGATAATTTACAAATAAATAATATCCCAAGTGTTACTCCCCCCATATAAATTGGATGATTAAAACAGAGACATGCTATAAAAAGAAGTATTGAAGCAATAATCTTTGTCCTCGGATCAAGACGATGAATAAATGTATTTTTATCCAAATAAAGAAAGATATTCATAAAACTTATAGCCGAATCTCTCCTCTTAATTCTTTTACTATGCCTTCAGCCGTTATTTCTCTCGTGCCCAACCAATTACCCAATCGTACAATAGGTGGAGGTTTAAGAGAGGCCTCTAAAAGCTTGGCTTCATTATAGAAAACAGAGCGTGTCGGTCCATCATTAATTATTTCTCCATCTTTCATAACTATAATTCGATCTGCATATTCTACTGCCACCCACATTGAGTGAGTGATCATAATTATGGTATGGCCCATTTTATTCAGTTTCTTTAACATTTCCATCATATTCCTTTGATGCTTGTAATCAAGTCCTGTTGTTGGTTCATCAAGGATTATTATTTGAGGTTTTGTCGCTAAGACTGAGGCTACAGCAACACGTTGACGCTCACCTTTTGTTAAAGCAAATGGGACCTTTTCTTCATACCCACTTAGTCCGACTACATCCAATGCCTCGGCTACCTGAGTCTCAATATTTTTTTTGCTCTCTCCGAACATTTTTAGAGAAAAGCCAACCTCTTCACGTACAGTCCTCGAAAAAATCTGATGATCTGGATTTTGAAATACATATCCAACCAATCTCGCCAATTCAGGTCGACTATATTCATTTACAGGTTTACCCTTAATCAGGACACATCCCGAAGTAGGTTTTAGAAGACAATTGAAATGCTTAACAAGTGTTGTCTTTCCTGATCCATTTTGACCTAAGATAGCTATGAATTCACCTTCGTGAATTGATAAATTTATATTCCTGAGGGCCTCAATTTGATAAGTCGGATAGATGTATCCTAATTCATTTACAGTTAGAAATGGAGTTTTAATGGAATTAGTCGAAACTTCTTTATCTATTCTGAGTTGCCTTGGTTTTGTAAGGTTATATTTTTTTATTAATTCAGCGGCCTGTTCAAAAGATAAGGGAGAGCCTGGCCAGTTCATTGATTTAAAAAGTTGCAATATTGAGGGAGGTTTTATACCGCAATATTCCATATTTTTCAAGTCAGTGAGTAATTCTGAAGGAGGTCCTTGTCTTACCAATAGTCCGTCCTTCATTAGCCATATTTGGTCTGCATCGATTGCTGATTCTGATTCATGATCCACTATTATTAGGGTTCGTCCCTGTTCACGAATGAGATTTGCTATTGAAAGTATCTCGCTTCGACCATTTGGATCGAGATCGGTAGTAGGCTCATCCATTGTTAGTATTTTAGGTTCTAAGGCAAGTACAGATCCAATGGCAAGCCGCTGTTTCTGTCCACCAGAAAGACTTGAGGGTTCACGACCCCTAAGATTTTCTAAACCAATGAAATTTAAATACTTATCTATGCGCTGTTTGATTTCTAAGTGTGGAAGACAATGGTTTTCAGGACCAAATGCCATTTCAAGTTCCACATTGGTAGAGAATAATTGTGCCTCAAAATCTTGAAGGACTAAACCAACAATTTTTGACATCTCTGAAACCTTCTTTTTAGAAACCTCCTCTCCATTTACTAAGACACGACCTGAATAATTACCCTTAAAAAACCTTGGTACAATCCCATTTAAGCTATAGCATAAGGTTGATTTTCCAGCTCCTTCGTGGCCCATTATAAAGATGAATTTACCTTCTTCAATTTCTGCTTTTATATTCTTAAGGGCGGGGACTTGACTTCCTTGGTATGTAAAGGAAAGGTCATCAAATAGGATCAAACTTTCCATATGAAGTTTAAAGTATATTACATTAGAAGACTGCCTGCAATAATGGCAAGAAGAGAGATCCATGAGATGGTTGTTGTTGGGATAGATGTGAAAATCCCTCCTGTTAGGCCAGCGATCGAGGCCAAAGTTACAACCCAGGCGCCTAAGGTCCCAAAGATAGGGGAACCAATTTCGGATTGATCCATAACATCTACCCAGAAAAGACCGAATTGATCTTTTATTATACCATAAACCGAAACAAAAAGGATTAATCCAATCCAGCTTGCAATTGTATCATTCAATGTAATGATTTTAGATAATATAGCATAGGGTACTATGCCAAGGGCATCAACGACCGTGCTTATTATTACTGCACATGAAGCGCTTGATATAAATGCAATAATAATATAGTTAATCCAATTTGACCATTTATTTGATTCCCATTGGTGAGTCTTTATTGCAAAAGGAAAAAGTTTCGTCCACATTGCATAAGGGAGATAACCAAGCATGAAGTTTCCAATGAACCCTGCGATAGAACCAGGGCCAAGGGTTCCTCCAAATATATCACCAATTAAATTTCCTATAGCAGTGCCCCATGCGCCTGAGGGACCGAAGAGTAATCCAAAAACCATTGGAAATATGTTAGCAACTCTTACCTCAGTAATTCCCGGGATAAGAGGTATTGCAGTTTTAAAGGCAATAAGTGCTGCCCCGTATATAGCAGCGCATACTGCTACTAATATGATCATCCTAGTATTTTTCCACATATTGATTGCTGCCCTCATATCTCTTCTCTCCCATTTTTAAATGAAAATTTACAAAATAATTTAAGATGTGTCAATAAATCTTTATAAGACCATGAAAAGATTTTTAAATAATTTTACAGAGATATCTTTGAATGAAATCGGAAATGCCTCTCAGGAGTCAATCCATTGAGCTTATTTTTATAATATGGTATTAAAAATAGTAATCTTCCTTAAGGAAAAGGAGACTATATGATTAAGACGTTTCAAATTAGGACTTCAAAACATACAGAATTTATTAATATTACAAATGAGGTAAATGAAATTGTTAGAAAAAGTGGTATTAAAAGTGGGGTTTGTATCGTTTTTATACCCCATACAACTGCCTCTGTAACAATTAATGAGAATGCAGATCCAAGTGTTGTAAAGGATATTTTAATGGAATTAAATAAGATTGTTCCTTTTGAGGATAGTTATAAACACCTGGAAGGAAACTCTCCTGCCCATATCAAGGCAAGCCTTATTGGAAGCTCTGAGACTATTCTGATAGAATCTGGGAGATTGATGCTTGGGACATGGCAAGGAATATTTTTTTGCGAGTTTGATGGACCGAGGGTCCGAGATATATATGTCAAGATTATCTCGGATAGTAATTAGGATTGAAACATATCAAAGGAGTTGATGGGAATTAACAGATATGAATCAGGAGAAGCTATTTAGTGAAGTTAAAAAAATATTTGAAAAAGAGAACCGCTTGATCCAACTTCCTTCGGAAGGAAAGGTTGTGTTTGTAGGAGATACACATGGCGATTTTAATGCAACACAGACAGTCGTGGAAAGGTATATGAAAAAGTCATACAGTATCGTTTTTTTAGGTGACTATGTAGATCGTGGCATTAAGTCAGAGGAGAATATAAACTTTCTTATAAAAATGAAATTTGAGCATCCAGAGAAAGTCTTTCTATTAATGGGGAATCATGAAGGGTATCTTATAAAGGAATTCTATCCCGCAAATTTCTGGGAATCACTTTCTGAAGAACAGAGAGAGATATATGGGAATCTCTTTTCATATATGCCATTTTGTGCTACCTCACAAAACGGGATCTTAGCCCTGCATGGTTCATTGCCAGAATTAGAATCGATCGAGGAGATTAACAGGATTAAACTGGGTGATACAAATTGGGATCGTATTGTATGGGGAGACTTTGTGGAAAGAAATGCTGATGTACTTGGTGATTTTTATGGTAGACCACAATTTGGTCAAATATATTTTGAAAGAATGATGGATAGATTTAAAAAGAAGATTCTCATAAGATCACATCAGCCAGATGCCCCAATGTTTATGTTTAAAAAAAGGTGCATAACTATATTTACCTCACATGCTTATACTCCAGTTCGAACGATTGTAGTTGTCGATATGAGTAAAGAGATTAAAAATTCGGATGTTCTAAAAGTTGAAAGGATATAGCTTAGATAATAAATAGAGAGGATGGAGAGGATAGATGATTAAAATTATATCTTTCGATATGGATGGAACATTAGTAGATGCAGAATTCACTGATTGGGTTTGGTTGCATGGCATACCAAAACTTTATGCAGAAAAGGCTAAGATTAGATTTGAAGAGGCAAAGCACTTTGTTGTAGAAGAATACCTGAAAGTTGGAGAAGGTGCCATAGAGTGGTATGACATAAAATACTGGTTTCAGTTTTTTGGTCTGAATGGAAACTGGAAGAATCTATTGGAGAGTTATATAGATAAAATCCGTGTGTACGAAGATGTTAATGAGGTAATTCAAGATTTAAATGGCAGATTCAAACTGATTCTGACATCTAATGCGGGAAGAGAGTTTATAGATGTCGAGATGGAGGCAACAGGCCTTAAAGTATACTTTGAGTATATCTTTTCTGCTACCTCGGATTTTAAATTGGTTAAAAAGACCACAGAGTTTTATAGAAAGATATGTGAGATCCTTGGAGTAAGCCCTGGTGAGATTCTGCATGTGGGCGATCACCATGAATTCGATTATCTTGTTCCACGATCAATTGGTATAAATGCCTATCACTTAGATCGGTCCAGAAAACATAGCGGAGATTTTGTAATTCCGGATCTGAGGATGTTAAAGAATATACTTTCGTTAGAATAATTTTGAATTATCTGAAATGAACTATAGAATTAAAATACATCAAGGCTGGATAATCCTGACAGTAGGTTTTATTACACTTTTAGTGGCATATGGTATCAGGATTGGTGCATATTCTGTATTGTTACCAGAAATGATTAGAGATCTTCATCTGACAAAAGCAGAGGCAGGGATGATAAAAAGTGCCTTTGGAATAAGCTATCTTATATTTTCTCCATTGATGGGATTGCTCACTGATTTGATCGGTGCAAGGAAAGTAATAAGTTTTTTCTGTCTTTTCTTGGGAGGTGGTTCATTTTTGATGGGGTATGCTGAAAGCTTTATTGCCTCTTCGATCTTCTTTTTTATTGTAGGTTTAGGAGCCTCTGCAACATGGGTTCCTATTACAACACTTATTCAAAGATGGTTTGGAGAGAAGAAGAGGGGATTAGCACTCGGTATCCTTTCTCCGAGTTATGGAATTGGTTTTGGAATGATGGGGTTGATTTTACCATTGATTGTATCAAGATATAGCTGGAGGATGGGGTGGCAATTACTTGGAATCTTAGGATTAGGACTTATCGTATTAAATGGATTTTTGATGAGGGATGATCCCAAAATCATCGGGATTTATCCGTGGGGAGAAGATGTTACACCCAAAGAGACCAGCACATTTTTAACGAGGATGAGTTATTTTGAAGTATTTAAAACCCGCAAATTCTGGATTATAGGTATTTCATATTTTCTGATCTCTTTCGGCGTATATACTATTGTTGATTTTATTGTTACCTACGGAACATTAGAGTTGAATATATCCTATAGAATATCATCCCTTTTTATCACGTTGATCGCATTTAGTGGTGTTGCAGGCGGATTTATTCTGACTACTATTTCTGATTACATTGGTAGAAAAAGATCATTAATCATTATTCAATCATCTATTACCATGGGGATATTTCTTATTTTATGGGCAGGAAATCATATCTCATATTTAATATTCGCTACACTTTTTTTTGGATTCCTATATGGTGCTATCTGGCCTCTTTATGCTACCTGTGTCAGAGACTATTTCCCCAGAGATATGGCGGGAACTATCCTGGGGTTACTTACTATTTTTTATGGGGTTGGGGTTATGATAAGCCCTTTTTTGACGGGTTATATTGCAGATACGACAGGAACATTTAGATGGGCATTCTTTTTAAGCGGATTAGGATCACTTTGTTCAGCTTTTATTATCGGATGCCTTGAAAAGAAAAATGTAGGTAAATGACGATGAGTTGAAAGGCCTGTTTTTATTGTGATAACATTAAGTTAGGGGGAGAAAAAGATGCAAAATCCAAGAGTCTTAGTGGTTGATGATGAAGAGATAGTCTGTGAAAGTGTAAAAAGGATTCTTGAAGAGGAAAACTATGAAGTGGAGATAGCGCTGAGTGGTTTTGAGGCCTTCGATAAAATGGCAACAAATCCCTTTGATATTGTAATTACAGACCTGAAAATGCCAGGGATAGATGGTATGGAGGTCTTAAGGAGAATACGAAGGGAGTATCCAAACACCATAATTATAATGATTACAGGATTTTCAACGGTAGAAACTGCTGTTGAAGCAATGAAGCTTGGTGCATTCGATTATATTCCTAAACCGTTTACCCCTGATGAGGTATCAGTGGTTGTTAAAAAGGCGGTCGAACAGAAAAATCTCCTCTTAGAAAACATTTATCTTCGACAGGAGCTGCAGGAAAAGTATGGATTCGATAATATTGTTGGTAAAAGTAAAAAGATGCAAGATATCTATAGGATAATTTCAAAGGTAGCACCAACAGATAGTACAGTATTGATATATGGCCAGAGCGGAACAGGAAAAGAACTCATTGCAAGGGCTATACATTTTAATAGCCCAAGAAAGGACAGACAATTTGTTCCTGTAGATTGTGCCGTACTTTCAGAGAATCTCTTAGAGAGCGAGCTTTTTGGTCATATAAAGGGATCTTTTACAGGGGCGATTACCACTAAGCCTGGTCTGTTTGAGATTGCAGATGGAGGAACGGTTTTCTTGGATGAGGTAGGAAACATAAGCCTATCAATTCAGGCTAAACTTTTAAGAGTATTGCAGGAAAGGGAATTTACTCCTGTTGGAGGGACAAAGTCAAAGAAGGTTGATATAAGACTCATTGCAGCAACAAACAAAGATCTTGAAAAGATGATTAAAGAAGGAACATTTAGGGAAGATTTGTATTATAGAATCAATATAGTACCAATATACCTTCCACCTCTTAAAGAACGAGAGGAAGATATACCACTTTTAGCCATCCATTTTCTAAGAAAATATTCAGAGCAGATGGGTAAAAAGATAAAGGGTTTTTCAGCAGAGGCAATGGAAAAACTGATGAGATATTCCTGGCCAGGTAATGTAAGAGAATTGGAAAATGTAATTGAGAGAACCGTAGTAATGATAGAAGAAGATATGGTAAGGCCAGAGCATATTATTCTGCCAGACCAACATAGACAGGATGAATTACACATCCGTATACCAATGACAAGTGAGGAATTAAAAGAGATTAAGAAGCAGTTGCGAGAAAAGGCCGTTGAAGAAATAGAAAGGGCATTTATTATAAATGCCCTTGAAAGGAACCAGTGGAATGTAACTAAGGCTTCAGAAGAAGTTGGGATGCTTAGGCCAAATTTTCAGGCCCTTATGAGAAAGTATAATATTAGGATAAGGGAAGAAAATTAATTTTTAAAAGAGTAAAGTGTAGTGGCGGAATTTTTTAAATGGTTGATTATTGGTTGGTCAATTGTAGTTGTCGGTATTGCAAGCCTTGGATTAATACTGATTGTGAAATATGGTGAGATAAAAAGAATCGAAACCGATGATGTAACACTCTGTTTTATAATAGCCTTTTTCTGCTGGTTAATACCCATAATTGCCTTCTCTATTTTAGCCCGCACATTAGGTTTTTAAAATAATGATGTATATTTTTTTTAAACTTTAATAATCCAATAATATCAATTAGTTATAGAATATCCCCCTAAAAATGTATAAAATTTTTATACAAATCGATACCTAGCTAACCTTTTATTAATGAAAAATACCAATAAATTCAATAAGATATCCTATTTAAATAATAGATGTGGTTTGGCATTTAAAATGCTAATATAAGGTTGAGTGTAAAAAGAAAGGGGGAGTAAGAGAATGTTAAGGTTAATAAAAATTTTAAGTTCAATAATCACAATAATGTTGATTAGCTTGATTGCAACTCCTTCATTTGCCAGATCTATAAGCTTCAAAGATGCAGGCATTGCTTTATGGGTTTTCATTATTATTGGTGCCATCATTATCCTTCTTCAACTTATTCCTGCAGCCATTTTGTTCTTTTCGTTTATTGGAACTGCAACTGGATTGGCATTAAAGGGTAAAAAGGTAAAAGAGGAAGAGGCAGTGGAGGAGAAGGCAATAATTACTGGTGTTGAGACAGCACCTGTAAAAAAGTAAATGGAGAATGAAGATGCTAAAAAACAAGATTAAAAATATTTTGATTATCCTAACGATTTCTCTTATTGTAGCTGTAGCGATATTCTCTCTTGTAGTTGCTTATTTTGGAGGGATTAGAGGGGTTGGATTGCTTGGTATATGCTTTTTTATGACATGCGGGATTGTTGTAGTATTGGCACAATTGATCCCGGCATGTGTATTGATTTCTTCTATTATCGGAGGAGCAATTTCTTCTTTTAGAAAAGGAGAGGCGCCAATTAAAGCAGCTTAGTGTTGTAAGGATAAAGAAGAGGTGGATCATGAGATTGAAGACAATACTAATTGCCTTAGAAAATGATTTCGACGTTAAGGCACTTTCAACATATTTCCATAGCAATGGATATAAGATAGAAGTTTCGAGATCTGTAAGTGATGCAATTAGAAAGATTAGGAAAGGGAATATCGATGTTATTTTGCTTGATGATGAGATTGAAGGGGTAAAGGCCTGTGATATAGTACCATTGTTTAAAAGGATAAATACAAGGATTCAGATCATTGTGATATCCGGAGAGGAATCTTTTAGCTTTATTAAACGTCTCAGGGATGAGGGGATATTCTATCATGCTTTAAAGCCAATTGACATGGAAGAGATTCAATCTGCCGTGAGATGTGCTTTTGAGAAGATTAAAAGAGAGACTCCAAAAGAATGGCATATACCATTTTTTATCCCTGAAAGGGTACCTGTATAAATTTAAAAGGGGTGGGGAGAAATGATTAAAGGTTTATTAATTTCTTTATTAATATCATTGTGTATATTATTACCCGAAGTTTCTTTTGGGGATAGCAGTTTTTGCTTAACCTGTCATAAAGACGAATCTCTAAAAAAGAAGGATGCACAGGGGAAATTGGTTTCGCTTTATGTATCGGAATCAGGGTTTAAGGCCTCTATTCATGGAAAACTCTCTTGTACTGATTGTCACTCAGGTATAAGGGATGAGAGGCATGCTGAGGGAGGAAAGAAAGCTGATAATAGTGTAAACTGTGGTAAATGCCATAGAGATGCAGAGAAGGAGTATAAACAGGGCCTACATTCAAAAATTATAAAAGGAAAGATAGAAAGGGCGGCTAATTGTTTTGACTGTCATGGAAAGCATGAGATATTACCAAGTAAAGATCCAAAATCAAAGACACATACATCCAACATCGATAAGACATGTAACAGATGCCATTCTGATATTGATTTTGTAAAAGAACATGCATTGGGCTCGATCATTCCAGGTGAAGAATTTGAAAAGAGTGTGCATGGAAAATCTGGAGAAGTTACCTGTGTGAGTTGCCATGGAAGTCATAACCTAAGGTCATTGATAGATCCTAAGTCTTCAATCTTTCGGTCAAACATACCACAGACCTGCGGTACATGTCATCCTGAGATTACGAAGCAGTTTGAGGATAGTATCCATGGAGTTTTGGCGGCAAGAGGTAGAACAGATGCCCCTACATGTACGACATGCCATGGGATTCATGGAATAAAAGCAAAGATTGATCCAGATTCACCTGTAAATGAGAAGCGGATTGCACTAACCACATGTCCGCAATGTCATGCTGCGGAAAGAATTTCGAGAGAATATCGGTTAACAACAAAACCTGTTAAATCTTATTATGACAGCTTCCATGGATTATCATATAGAGGGGGAGATACATACTCAGCAAATTGTGCAAGTTGCCATGGTGTCCATGATATAAGGCCCTCTTCTGATCCTAAATCAATGGTTCATAAGGATAATCTACAAAAGACATGTGGTAGTTGTCATCCAGGGGCCTCTGAAAACTTTGCCACAGGAAAGATTCATGCTGTGGCCTCCATAAAGGGAGAAGATTTTGGAGAAAAGGTTGTCGGTTGGGTAAGAAATATATATATAGTGTTGATTATTCTAACCATAGGTGGCATGCTCTTTTTCAATTTCACTGACTGGTTGAGAAAAACAATTGATAAAGCACATTAATTTAAGGAGTTGATAAGAATGGCAAGAAAGTATTTAAGGATGACATTAAATGAAAGAATTCAACATCTGAATCTATTTATAAATTTTACCATACTCGTGATTACTGGTTTTGCCCTCAAGTATCCTGAGGCATTTTGGGTTTCTCCAATCACTAACGTTCCTGGTGGTATGACAATAAGAGGCTTTCTCCACAGGCTTAGTGGTGTTGCAATTGTAACACTTGGAATTTATCATATTCTTTACTGTGCCTTTACTGAGAGAGGTAGAGGGATTATTAAAGATATGATACCTCGGCTGAAAGATGTCAAAGACTTTTGGGAGACGTTGAAAAATAACCTTTTTATTAATAGACCTGCAAAAAGGGTTAAAATGGGTATGTTCAATTTTAGAGAAAAGTTCGAATACCTCGGCCTTATTTGGGGAACAATTGTTATGACTGTTACTGGATTTATACTTTGGTTTGAAGTGGAATGGCTCAGATATTTTCCAAAATGGACTTTTGATGTGGCAAGGGCTATCCATTTTTACGAGGCAATATTAGCGACACTAACAATAATTGTCTGGCATTTCTACTCTGTAATCTTTAATCCAGATGTCTATCCCATGAACTGGGCATGGATAACCGGTTATCTCTCTGAGCATGAAATGGAACATGAGCATGGACTCGAGTTAGAGAAGATAAAATCACAGGAGAGAGGAAAGGTAATTGAATTTCCTGAACCTATTTCACGAGATAAAGATGAGGCATATTCTATTTATGAAAAGGGAAGAGAAGAAAAGAAAGGGGAAATAAGCCGTCTTTATGAGATAGTCCAGGATTTAAATGAGGCAATAAAGGACTGGAAGGGGATTTAAAGAAAGCCATAAAATCTTTGCCCTATATATCCTCTAACTCCCACCATCTTTAACCCCACCCCAAAAACTGGAGGATATATAGGGCATTTTTTTACCAATAGGCTTTATTTATGGTCATTTTAGAACAACTAAAGGGTAGATGGCGATCCATAATCGTTCATTTTAAATAGAGTTTTTTTTGTTTGTTTATATTTTTAGAAAATGTTAAAATTTTGATGAAATTATGAAGGATAAGATGCGTTTTAATATTCAAATTATTCTTTTTTGCAATCTGCTTTTGATTAGCATATTTTGTTTAAGACCTGTATTTGCCTTAACCACAGAAGAAGAGAAGAAGATTGGTGATAAAATTTTTTTTGAACTTGGCAAAAATGTTGAATTTGTAAGAGATTTAGATATTCAAAATTTTATAAATAGAATCGGTCACTCATTACTCTCCCAAGCAGGGACGTCTCCATTTAAATTTAAATTTTCAGTCATAAAATCGATTGAACCCAATGCATTTGCAGTCCCGGGGGGATACATATTCTTAACCACAGGGATTCTTAATCTTTCAGAGAATGAGCACGAAGTTGCAGGTGTCATTGCCCATGAAATTGCTCACATTATGGGAAGGCATATTACCCAATTAATAGAGAAATCAAAAGGGCTAAATATAGTGAGTTTGGCTGGCATTATTGCTTCTCTCCTTATTGGAGGTGGGGGGAAGGCTTCAGAGGCAGGTGCAACAATGGCGATGGCATTATCAGAGGCTTATCGACTGAAGTATACGCGCGAAATGGAAATGGATGCAGATCACAATAGCTTACGTTACCTCATTAAAGCTGGTTATGACCCTAATGGAATATTAAATTTTCTTAGAAAGATTAAAAGAATAAATTTAACCCAATCCACCCAGATACCAGCTTATTTATCAACACACCCATCTATTGAGGATCGAATCTCGCTTGTTGAAAATTTAATCCAAGTTAGTCCAAAGGTTAAAGGTCCGTTTAGATCTTTTACAAATTTTAATAAAATTCAGATTAAGGCCTTTGTTGAAGAAAGGGGGCCCGATGTTTCTGTAAACCATTTTCAATCCATGATAGATAGTGATATTAAAAATTTAGAAGGATATTATGGCTTAGGACTTTCTTGGAGGAAGATAGGAAGACTCGACAAATCAATTGAGGCATTTCAAAGAGCCCAAACCATATCCCCAGATGATCCTGATATATTGAGAGAACTTGGCATAAGTTATTTTCTTTCTGGTCGAATCAAAGAGGCGATTGAGAAGATTGAATCGAGTCTATCTCTACAGAAAGAGGGAGAGGATATAGATTTTTTAGCACTTTATTATTTGGGAAGGTGTTATCAAGAAAAGGGGGATCTTTTAAAGGCCTTACAGAATTTTTTAAAGGTCAATAGAGAAATTCCCGATAACATTGATGTACTTTTTAGCTTAGGATCTGTTTGTGGCAGGATCGGACAGAAGGGCCTTTCACATTTTTATTTTGCAAAGCATTTTAAAATGAAAGGGGATAGAAAAGGCGCACTTTTACATTTTAAAACTGCACTCGAGTTCTTAGAAAAAGGAAGCCCTGAGAGAGAAGAGACACAGAAAGAGATAAAGGATCTTACTCGAATTGAATAGAATAGAGAATAGAAAGAGAGTGAAGATGAAAGAAGAAGGATTGATAAGACTAAGTCAAGACCTTTCAATATTAAATACCTTAACACAGACAGTAAATCAATCGATAGATATTGACGAGATTCTAAATAGTAGCCTTGATAAGATAGTAGAGATTTCGGGGGTTAAATCAGCAGGGGTCTATCTTTTTGAAGATAAAACCGGTGACATTATATTTACAGCTAGCCGTGGTTTTTCCAAGTCTTTTCAAAGAGAATCAAAAAGGATTAAACAGAATAAAGGATTAATTGGGAAGGCTATTCTTTCTGGAGAGCCTATATTTATTGAAGACTATCCAAATAATCCTGAGGCATCCCAAGGAGGGATTAAAGAAGGTATAAAAGCCTTAGCCATTATCCCTCTTAAATCGAGGGATAAGGTTTATGGAACACTTAGTATTGTAAAGAAGGAATTTTCAGAAATTACACCTCTTGAGAGAAGTCTCTTTAATTCGGTGGGACAGATTATAAGTGGAGGACTCGAAAGGGCATACCTTTATTCAGAAAATCTAAGACGTCTTGAAGAGCAAAAGACACTTTATTTAATTAGCCAAGAGATAGCTTCAAAACTTGAACTCGATATTATACTCCGAAAGATAATTGAAAGTGCTGTTGGGCTCCTTGGAGCCGAAGCAGGTGAAATAACGCTATGGGACAATAGAAAACAGAATTATAGCATTGCAATTGTTCATGGATTACCCAATTCACTTATCGGGAAGGAGTTTTATCCTCCATGGAGTGGAATTGTAGGAGAGATTATATCAAAGAAGGTACCTGTTCTCTTTAAAGATTATGAAAATCATCCTGAAAGATTAAAAGAACTGGATAATTATCATTTTAAAGAGGTATTGGGTGTACCACTCATTGTTAGGGAGATGATAATTGGGGCAATGGTAGTAAGGACGTCCAATCCTAATAAGCATTTTAAGCAGAATGAGATGGATTTATTATTCAATTTTGCTCATCAAGCTGCTATAGCAATTGGAAATGCAAGACTTTATGAGGACTCACTTACCAAGATAAGGCAGCTTACCACAATGTATGAGATTGGAAAGACCCTTTCTTCAACACTTGATATAGATGAGCTATTTAAAAAGGCATTGGAACTGCTGAGGGACCACTGGGGTTACACACTTTGTGCCATCTTTTTATTAAATCAAACAAAAGATGAACTGTATATAAAACAGATAACAGGAAAATATTTAGATGAGGTTAAAGAAAAAAGGTTTAGGGTTGGAGTTGATGGTATTGTAGGCTGGGTTGCAAAGACAGGAGAACCCCTCTATGTACCAGATGTGACTAAAGATCCAAGATATATCTCCGGAAGACCTGATATCAAGTCTGAAGCTGCATTCCCATTGAAAATCAGGGATCGTATTATTGGGGTTTTAGATGTGGAAAGCAGTGAACTCAGGGGATTTGACGATGAGGATTTAAAGCTACTTTCATCTTTCGCAAGTCAAGTTAGTATCTTTATTGAAAATGCCCAGCTTTTTTCAGACTTAAAAAGGACGCTTCATGAATTAAGACAGGCCCAAGATCAAATCATTCAGACCGAAAAGTTAAAGGCATTAGGAGAAATGGCAAGTGGTGTTGCGCATGATTTTAATAATGTATTGGCAGTCATATTAGGGAACATTCAGCTTCTGATACATCAACTTGATCACCTAAAACCTGAGGATATTAAGGAGCAACTCAAAATTATTGAAAAATCTGCCAAAGATGGGGCAGAGACCATTCGTCGGATACAGGAGTTTACAGGTAAGAGAAGAGATAAGGAATTTATGACACTTTCTTTGAATGAGATTATTAAAGAGGTTGTTATCATCACACAACCACGCTGGAAGGATCAAGCTCAAAAAAGAGGTATCCAGATTCAATTAAGTACTGAATTAAATGATATTCCTCTTATAATGGGAAATCCATCCGAATTGAGAGAGGTTTTGACAAACATAATATTCAATGCCGTTGATGCAATGCCACAAGGAGGGACGATTACTATCTCGTCCTATCCACAAACAGAGGATTGGGTTGAGATAAGGATTTCTGATACAGGAATCGGGATGACCGAGGAAGTTAAGAGAAGGGTTTTTGATCCATTCTTTACGACAAAAGGTGTATCAAATTCTGGTCTTGGAATGAGTGTGTCGTATGGAATTATAAAGAGACATGGTGGGGATATACTTATTGAAAGTGAACCTGGTAAAGGGACAACCTTTATAATTCATCTCCCTACAGGTTATGGAGAAGAGGAACAGAAGGTTGAAGAGATCATTCAACACGAACCTTTTACTTCAGCAAGAATCCTTGTTATTGATGATGAGGCATCAGTGCGAGATATCCTTACAAGGATGTTAAGGATTAAAGGACATCATGTAGTGACAGCCTCTAACGGGGAGGAAGGGATTGAGATTTTTAAAAAGGGTAATTTTGATCTTGTCTTTACGGACTTAGGAATGCCAAAGGTCTCTGGGCTTGAAGTTGGTAAAGCAATAAAAAATATAGACTCCAACATCCCGGTAGCTATGATTACTGGTTGGGGTATGGAGATTGAGAAAGAGAAGTTAAGTGAGAATGGGATTGATCTTGTGATATCCAAACCATTTAATTTTGATCAGGTAATAAGATTAGTTTCAGAAGCTATGAAGTTAAAAAAAACATCTAAGAACAATTCCCCAATATAGGATGCTTCGCCTCGCAATAATAATGTGGGTTAAATTTTTGAGTTAATATGATAGCCAGAAATATATTGTTTAAGACTTGAATAAATTTTTTAGAAACATCTTTTTTACGAGACCTCTGAAAAACTATTTAAAAATTCTTTCATAAAGTCTCTACATTTTTTCTTGACATATTATGAAATATTTGTAGAATATGAATTAGATAGTTGAGATAAAGAATTATGGATCAGCTTATAGTTTATACATTGAGCAGTGGTGGTTTTATTCTTTCACTTTTGAATATCTTTCACCCACTGCCTCTGGCTGATCGCTAAAAATTATTTAATGTTCTATCAGCAAGGGCTGTGGGAGAAAAATTTTTTACCACAGCCCTTGCTTTTTAAGATATTTTTTCTATGCAAGTATTACTTACATTGTTTAGTTAAGATGACTATGTGAAGTATAAGGTGTATAAAATTTTGGAAGGCAAACCACTATTTATAATTTTTAAAAAAAGATGGATTTTCGTAAAATTAGAATAGAGTTACGAAAAATGACTAAATCAGAACTGTTCAAACTGGTAGTGAATCAGCGAATTTCAAAATGTATAATTAAAGATGGTTTTTGTCCATTATTATTTAAGTTCAAAGGCCTTAATTTCTGTGTTTCAGAATTGATAGGGGAAAGTTGTCAGGATGAGAAGATTAAAAAGTTGCAACAAATCTATCCAAAGCACGAAGAGTTAAAATTTTTATTACCCCTAAAATTTAAAGAAGGCCTCAAAGATGGGTTAGAAGCCTGGGAAAAAGGTGTGGAATTTAATGTTTATTATAAAAATCATTTTTCTTCTTCGATAATCTTTCTTGGGAAGATCATAGAGCGAAGAAGAAAGGAGAGGGGAAATAATCTCAGGGATTTATTGAATAAGGCAATAAAAAACTTTTCAAATTGTGTGAAAGATACTTCTTCAATATTTATCATAGGAAATTCATTATAAAGGAGGTATAATGAAAGAGCTCGTTAGAAGAATAGTTCAATCACTTGTGGATTATCCTGAGGAGATTGAGATAAGAGAAACTGAGGGCACCAAAGCAAAAATCTTAGAGATAAAGGTCTCTAAGCAAGACGTAGGAAAGCTGTTAGGCAAGAATGGGAGAAATATAAATGCATTAAGAGATATAGTCTCTGCTGCCTCTAAGGGTAAGAAACATTTAGTAATAGAAGTATTAGAAGAAGGATCCCTTAAATCTAAATCAAAACTTTTAACAGGTAAGATAAAAAGGCTTTTAGAAGGCAAAGATTACGGGTTTATTGAATCTGACAATGGGGAAAGTATATTTTTTCATGCCTCATCCTTAAAAGGGGTTAAGATGGAGTCTTTATCATTAAATCAGCGTGTTAGATTTGAATTAGAAGAAAGTCCAAAAGGCTTGAGAGCAAATAAGGTTGAACCAATGGATAATATCCAATCCTGAGATTAAAGGTGTGCCACAAAGAGAAGGCTTTGCCTTTAAGGAGGTGATCCTATGCCAATTTATGTAATGTTAACAAATTTAACTGATGAGGGAAGAAAGGTTATTAAGGAGAATCCAGGTAGGATTAAAGAGGTAAATAAAGAAGTTGAGAAAATGGGTGTTAAGATTTTGAGTCAATATGCACTTTTGGGAGACTATGACTTTGTGAATATCCTTGAGGCCCCAGATAATAAAACCATAGCTAAGGTAGCGATAGAATTGGGCTCAAGGGGAACCTTAAATACTACAACACTGGCAGCGCTTTCTGTTGACGAATTTATTGATATGTTCAAAAAGAAAAAATAAATAAACACCTTTTCGTTTTGTGGCACACCTTCAATTCTCGTTAATAATTTACCACCGCCATAGCGCAATGATAAATGTTATTAGAAATACAAATATGAGGTTCATATAGGCCATAAAATAGAAGGCCTTCTCAAAAGAAGATTTTTTTATTTGCTTAGAGTTTAATATTTGACCAACAACAGGCATCTGAAAAATCTTTTCTTCTCCATGAGGAGAATTTTTCAACATATCTGTAAGGTCATTTCCAGCAAAGTGTTTTTTTAGATGGACTCCATCTTTCCATAGCTTACTTGAACTAACGTCATAGATTTTCCCTTTATAAGCAAAATATGCGGGTCTACCGTCCTTCCCATCAAAATTTGCAAGTTCTTCTAAGGTAAAATTTCCATCCTGTTTAGGTTTGGAAATCTCTCTCTGCATCCTAAGTTTTGGTCCGATAAAAAAAGTCACTATTACAGCTGTAGTGACCATTATTGCAAATAAAATTATTTTAATACCTAAAAGTATTCCAAATCTTGTTGTATAGAAAGCATCCCAGGATGTTATGCGTGAGATCGTTAAAAAGATTCCTGTTATAGAAAGTATAATGATTCCAAGCCATCCCAATATTAGCTCACCTTTGGGTAAACCTTTTGCAGCATAAGCTGGTTTTAATAGGATATGGACATAAAGAATAGTCCCAAACCAGGCTATAGCAGTAAGGAGATGGATATATCCAATAATTAGACGAACTATTTTCTGAAAGGGCTTAATGGGTCGGTAAAGCCCTTTAAGTTCATTACGAAATTGTTCTCCTGTTTTAGTTAATTTCCCTCCAGTTGATTCGGTATGACATCTTTCACAATTATACCCTGTTTGTTCTGAAAATTCTGGTGTAGCCTTTAGGGGAGATAAGGGTAAAAGGATTAATAATAAGATAAGAATAAGAAGTTTTTTCATCAATCTCCGAAACATGTTCCAACAGAACGGGCTGTCTTAATGAGGGGATGATTTATTGGTACATTTTTTATCCCTTTTGCCACGTCTTTGAGGGAAACCTGAGTAAGGCTGTCTCCCTTAATAGCCACCATAAAACCAAATCTTTTCTTTCTTACCATATCAATCGCCATTGCCCCGAGTCTTGTGGCTAAAACCCTGTCAAAGGCTGTAGGTGTTCCTCCTCTTAAGAGGTGCCCCATAATCACGGTCCTTGTTTCAATCCCTGTAAGTTCTTCAATCTGTTTGCCTAATACGAAACCTATACCACCAAGTCGAATGGGATCTGAACTCTCTTTAACTATTCTCTGAATGACGAAATCACCACCCTTTGGCCTTGCCCCTTCAGATACTACAATAATACTGAATCTTTTGCCCTTTTTATTTCTTTCTTGAATTTTTTGTGTTACGGCTTCAATCTCATAAGGTATTTCTGGGATTAATATAATATCTCCACCACCCGCAACCCCTGAATATAGTGCTACCCATCCTGCCCTATGTCCCATCACCTCTACAATCATCACCCGATGGTGAGATTGGGCAGTTGTGTGAATTCGATCAATTCCTTCTGTTGCAATAGTAACCGCAGAATCGAATCCAAATGTTATATCAGTACCCCTTATGTCATTATCTATAGTTTTTGGGATTCCTATAATTGGTATTCCATCCATAAAAAGTTTATATGCTATTCCCAGTGTTCCATCTCCACCAATGCATATGAGCGCTTGTACTCCCAAATTTTTTAAATTCTTTATTGCAATATCAGATAAATCTTTAAACTCTAATTTGCCATCCTTTTTAATAGGATACCGATATGGATTTGCAATCTTTGATGTTCCAAGTATTGTTCCTCCAAGGGTTAGAATCCCGGAGACATCATCATAATGGAGAATTCTATAATGATTCTCTACCAATCCATGATAGCCATCTTCAATACCTATAATCTCCATATCGTCTTCAATAATTGCCTTTTTAACCACAGCCCTTATAACCGCATTTATCCCTGGGCAATCTCCTCCACCTGTGAGAATCGCAATCCTCTTTTTCATTTTATCCTCTCAGTATAATAATACGTATTGTAAAGTCTCCTAAAAGAGACATTAAAAGCCCGCATTCGAAGGGTTTTGAACCCTACCTCCCAACCTTTAAAAGGCTTTTTCAGAGTTCTCTAAAAACTTACCTAATATCTATGATTCTGCTTTGTGTTTGTTGTCGAAAAATAATTCTTAATTAACTGATATTTTTTTTCACCAATACCTTTTACATTTTTTAGTTCTTCAACAGACCTAAACCTCCCTATCTTCTCCCTGTAAAATATGATTTCTTTGGCAATAGCCTCCCCGATTTCAGGAATTAAACACAGATCTTTTGAGGATACTCTATTAAGGTCGAGACCAATAGAGAAGAGTATTAGTTTTTCAGCCTCCATTTTCTCAATTTTTATCTTCATTTCTCTGGGAGATTCTTTTTGAACCCTGACAAGTGTACCACTCTCCAGAATTTCTTGTGATAAAGATGGATCGAAAAAGACAGCTTCTTTAAAACCTCCTGCCATCTGAATTGCCTCTCCCAGTGTGGGCTGACTGTTAAATAGGTAGATACCTGGCCTTTTGACATCTCCTGAAACCTCGATAGCTATTTCTTTATGAACGACATATTGTGGGATGTGAGTAGTATGATAAAATCTTATGGAAATTATAAAAATTAAAAATAAGGCAATTATAAAAATTGTTTTCTCTTGGGCTAATGAAAAATATTTCATTATTGGTAAATTAGGTTAGGTTTCCTCTTTTAGAAGTTTATAATCTATTGAATCTACAAGGGCCTGCCAGCTGGCTTGAATTATATTCTCTGAAACCCCTACTGTCCCCCATCTTG